>NZ_JBHWVI010000020.1:0-67404 GCF_042737005.1 Streptomyces sp. NPDC060027 | reverse complement strand
CTCCTGTACGGGGAGGGCGGACCGTGCCGGCGACCCGTCAGCGGGTCGGGGCGAGGCGCGCGGTGCGGCGGGGAGGCGTGTGCCGGGCGCCTCGCCGTCAGGAGCAGCCCGCCGGCGTCGGCTGTGACGCGTCGTGGATCAGCGCGTCGTGGGCGGCCTTCAGCCGCTTCACGTCGGGCTTGACCACCTCGCGGTCGTACGTGACCAGTCCGTTCAACTCTCCTTCCACGTCCGAGATCTGGGTGTAGACGGCGCCGTTGCCGCCCTTGCAGGCGAGCTTGTGCACCTCGGCGAGGCGGGCCAGGTAGTCGTCGGTGTACGCCGAGGGGTCGACGTCGACGTAGGACTGCTGGACGGACCAGGCGTGTCCGGGCACCGCGAGTCCGAGACCGCCGTACTCGCCGCTGACCAGGGCCCGTTTCCCGTCGGGGTTCGGTGGCAGCGCGGGGCTCGGGTAGCCGTGCTCGTCGATGATGTCGCCGGTGCCGCCGTCCACGCCGAGGTTGATGCCCGACATGGAGTTGATGAGGCGCGTCGGGTCCCAGGCCTTGGCCTGGTCGGCGATGCGGGCCTCGTCGTACTGGCCCCAGCCCTCGTTGAAGGTCACCCACATGACGATCGACGGGCTGCTGATGTGCTCGTCGATCATCTGCTTCATCTCGCGCTCGTACTCGGCGCGGGACGCGGCGTTCGGGTTGACCCCGGCGGTCATGGCGGGCATGTCCTGCCAGACCATCAGGCCGAGGCGGTCCGCCCAGTAGAACCAGCGGTCGGGTTCCACCTTGATGTGCTTGCGGACCGCGTTGAAGCCCATCTCCTTGTGCATCTTCAGGTCGTACGCCAGGGCCTCGTCGGTCGGCGCGGTGTGCAGGCCGTCGGGCCAGAACCCCTGGTCGAGGGTGGCCATCATGAAGACGGGTTTGCCGTTGAGGACGGTGCGCGGGGTTCCGTTCACCCGTTCCACGGCGATGGACCGCATCCCGAAGTAGCTTCCGACCCGGTCGGCGCCGACGCTCACCTTCAGGTCGTAGAGGAAGGGGTCGTCGGGCGACCAGAGGTGCGGGTCGGTGATCTTCAGGGTCAGCGGCTGCCCGGTTCGGCCGGTCACGGTGGCGACCTCGCGGTGTCCGGCGTACGCGGTGGCGGTGACCGTCACTCCGTCCCGGACGCCCTGCGGTTCGACGGTGAGCCGGCCGTTCTTGACGTCGGGCGTGAGCTTGAGCGAGTCGACGTGGTCGGCCGCCACCGGCTCCATCCACACCGTCTGCCAGATACCGGAGGACGGGGTGTACCAGATGCCGCTGGGGTCGAGGCGCTGTTTGCCGACCGGCGGGTTCTCGCCGCCCTGCGCGTCGGTCGGGTCGTAGACGCCGACGATCAGTTCCTGGGTGCGGCCGGGCTTCAGCGCGGCGGTGATGTCGGCGCTGAACTTGTCGTAGCCGCCCTGGTGTTCGGCGACCCTGGTGCCGTTGACATAGACCTCGGCCCGCCAGTCGACGGCGCCGAAGTTGAGCTGGAGGCGCTTGCCGGAGCCGACCTTCCAGTCGGACGGGACGGTGAAGGTGCGCCGGTACCACATACGGTCCTCGTGCCGTTCTATGCCGGAGAGCTGGGACTCCACGGGGTAGGGCACGAGGATCTTCTCGGCGAGCTTCTTGCCCACCGGCGGCTGCTCACCGGCCTCGGCGGCGGCGAACTGCCACGAGCCGTTCAGATTGCGCCACTTGTCCCGGGCCAGCTGCGGCCGGGGGTACTCGGGGTGGGCGTTGCCCGGGCCCACGTCGTCCGCCCACTTCGTGCGCAGCTGATGTGTGGAGTGGTTGGGGCCGCTGCTCCAGAAGGCGTTGACAACGTTGCCGTTCGTGCCGGAGAGGCCGCCCTTGCCGTCGTAGCGGAGGTCGGCGGTGCCACGGGCGGTGCCGGTCTTGTTGCCGACGACGGGTTCTTTCAGCCCGACGAGGAGGGACTTCGGGTCGGCCGGGTCCAGTTTCGCCGAGGTCAGGGGCCACTTGGCGCCGCCGATGACGGCTTCGACATGATCGGTGAGACCGGCCGGCGGCGCGGTCAGCGCCTGGGCGAAGTCGAGGCGCAGGGTACGGCCGTCACCCTGGACCGTGGTCGCGATGGCGCCGTCGTAGGCGTATCCGTCGGGCAGCCGGAGGGCCGACTGCGGGACGGCCGTCCTGGTGCCGCCGGGCGGGGTCCAGCGCAGATGGAGGTTCGAGCCGCCGAAGTGCTCGAAGTACTCGACCTTGATGTCGTAGGTCTGACCGGCCGTCAGGTCGACTGGCTGGGAGGTCTGTTCGCGGTCCCAGTCGTCGACCCAGTGGTCGATGGCGAGATGTCCGTCGACCCACAGCCGGAAGCCGTTGTCGCCGATGATCGAGAAGGTGTGGGCGCCGGTCTTCTCCGGGACGATCCGGCCGGTCCAGCGGACGTTGACGTCGTCCGACTGTCCGGTGGCGAAGTCGAGTCGCGGCTCCAGGTTGTCGAAGTCGAGGTGGGTGTCTAATCCGGTGGCCTTCAGCTCATGGAAGTCGAAGGCGCCGGGGGCGGACTGGGTGTAGTACTCGCCCTTCAGGCCGTGGACTTCCACGGGGTCGTCGGCGGCCGTGGCGGCCGGGGCCGCGGTGAGCCCCGCGAGGCCGAGCACCGCGACGAGCAGGAGTGCCAGTTGGGTTCTGATGCTTCTGGGGTTTCTGATGCGCACGGATCCTCCTTGGCTGAGGAAGGGTGGCGGCTCGTTGCTTCAGTCTGTACAACGTTGGAAGGAATGGGAGTTGGCATCACAGCACGGGTCCCGGCCTCTGTCCAGGGTCATGACAAACGCCCAGGTGACGGGGGCGCACATCGATGAAGAGGAGCTCCCTTGCGGGTCAGCCTGAAGGACGTCGCCGAGCACGCAGGCGTCTCGATCAAGACGGTTTCGAACGTCGTGAACAACTATCCGCACGTCACCCCGGCCATGCGGGCACGGGTTCAGGAAGCCATCGACGAGCTGGGCTACCGGCCGAACCTCACGGCGCGCCACCTGCGCAAAGGGCGCACCGGCATCATCGCCCTCGCCATCCCCGAGCTGGGCAACCCGTACTTCGCGGAGCTGGCGGGGGCCGTCATCGATGCCGCCGCCGAGCACGAGTTCACCGTGCTTCTGGACCACACGCGCGGCGACCGTGAGCAGGAAGTGCTGGTGAGCCAGGGTTTCCGGGCCAACGTCATCGACGGCCTGATCCTCAGCCCGCTGGAGCTGGAGGCGGAGGACCTGCGCTCCCGCGCGGACGACGTGCCGCTCGTGCTGCTCGGCGAGCGGGAGTACGAACTTCCCTACGACCACATCGCGATCGACAATGTGGCGGCGGCACGCAGCGCGGTACGCCATCTGCTGAGCCGCGGACGCTCGCGGATCGCCTACCTGGGGGCCCGCACGGATTCGGCCAACCGGCCCGCGCATCTGCGGCTGGCCGGCTGGCGCGAGGAGTTGACGGAGGCCGGGGTGCCCGCGCCCGATGAACTGGTGGTGCCGGTCGGCGGCTGGGACCGCGACGAGGGCGCCCGGGCGATGGCCCGTCTGCTGGATTCCGGAGTGCGCCCGGACGCCGTCTTCGCGTACAACGACCTGGTCGCCATCGGTGCGATGCGGGTGCTGCACGAGCGCGGTCTGCGGGTGCCGTGGGACGTGGCGGTGGTCGGCTTCGACGACATCGAGGAGGGGCGGTTCGGCGCGGTCACGCTGACGACAGTGTCGCCGGACAAACAGGCCATCGCGCGGATGGCGGTGGCCTCCCTGCTGCGCAGCCTGTCGGGCCGGACGGAGCCGGGCGGACGTGAACTGACCGCGGATTTCAGGCTCGTTGAACGCGAGAGCACCCTGGGGCGGCGCTGACGAGATTTCGGACGGAAGGCTTTACAGCCTCCTTCCAACGATGTAAAAACCTCCCCGGAACGACGTGTACACCGAGTTGACCGCAAGAGCCGATCATCCCCGGGAGCGCTCTCAGCGCCGGGGCCGCGCCGTTTGGGGACTCCATGAAGCCGATCGCACCACGTCATCGCACCTCCGCCAGGACCCTCCTCGCCACCGGCCTCATCACGAGCCTCGCGCTCGTCTCCGGATGCGCGAAGTCGGAGGACGACTCCGCCGACCAGGACAAGAACTCCGCCGGCCAGGGCGACTCGGGACAGGTCGTCGCCTCACCGTCCGCGGGCTCCGGACCGACCTGCGCCATCGACGCCTACGGCGCCAAGAAGATCGACCTGAAGACCGCCACCGTCGGCTTCTCCCAGTCCGAGAAGGAGGCCAACCCCTTCCGGATCGCCGAGACCGCGTCGATCAAGGCCGAGGCGGACAAGCGGGGCGTGAAACTGCTGACGGCCAACGCGCAGTCGCAGTTCTCCAAGCAGATCAGCGACGTCCAGGACCTCATCGCCAAGGGCGCCGACCTGCTCGTGATCGCGCCGCTCAACTCCGACGGCTGGGAACCCGTCCTGCGCTCGGCGTCCGCCAAGCACATCCCGATCATCACCATCGACCGCAAGATCAACGCCACCGCCTGCAAGGACTATGTGAGCTTCATCGGCTCCGACTTCGTGGAGCAGGGCAAGCGGGCCGCGGACCGGATGATCGAGGCGACCGGAGGCAAGGGCGACATCGCGATCCTGCTCGGCGCCGCGGGCAACAACGTGACGACCGAACGCACCAAGGGCTTCGAGGACCGCCTCAAGGAGAAGGCTCCCGGCCTCAAGATCGTCTTCAAGCAGACCGGTGAATTCGCACGGGAGAAGGGCCAGTCGGTCACCGAGAACCTCATCCAGTCCAAGCCCGGCATCACCGGGATCTACGCCGAGAACGACGAGATGGGACTCGGCGCGGTCAACGCCCTCAAGGGGGCCGGCAAGAAGCCGGGCGCGGTGAAGATCGTGACGATCGACGGCACCCGCAACGCCGTCCAGGGCATCGTCGACGGCTGGATCGACGGCGTCGTCGAGTCCAACCCGCGCTTCGGGCCGCTCGCCTTCCAGACCCTGGACACCTTCACCCAGGGCGAGAAGGTCGCCCAGGACATCGTGATCCAGGACAGCGCGTACACCGAGGCCAACGCCAAGTCCGACCTGGGCAAGGCCTACTGACATGTTGTCGGTGAACGGCCTGTCCAAGACCTTCCCCGGCGTCAAGGCCCTGTCCTCGGTGGACTTCACGGCCCGCGCCGGGGAGGTGCACGCCCTCATCGGAGAGAACGGCGCCGGCAAGTCGACCCTCATCAAGGTCCTCACCGGCGTCTACCGGCCCGACGAGGGCGAGGTGACGTACGACGGCACCCCGGTCCATTTCGCCACGCCGCTCCAGGCTCAGCACGCGGGAATCTCCACCATCTACCAGGAGGTCAACCTCGTCCCGCTGCTGAGCGTGGCCCGCAACCTCTTCCTCGGCCGCGAACCGCGCAACCGGCTCGGCCTGATCGACTTCCGGCGCATGCACCGGCAGGCCGACGAGGCCCTGCGCGAGCTCGGTCTGCGTGTCGACGTACGCCGGCCACTGCGCGAACTGGGCGTCGGCGCACAGCAGATGGTGGCCCTCGCCCGAGCCGTCTCCGTCGACGCCCGTGTGGTCGTCATGGACGAACCGACCTCCTCGCTCGAACCCCGCGAGGTGCGGACCCTGTTCGGGGTGATCCGGATGCTCCGCGAGCGGGGCATCGCGGTGATCTACGTCAGCCACCGGCTCGACGAGCTGTACGAGATCTGCGACGCGGTCACCGTGCTGCGCGACGGCAAGGTGGTGCACACGGGCCGGATCGCCGAACTCGACCGCCTGCGGCTCGTGGCGCTGATGCTGGGGCGGGAGATCGCGGACGTACGACAGGACGGTCTGACCAAGTTCGCGGGCAGCCACGACACCGACGCCGAACCCGTCCTGGAGGCACACGATCTGACAGCGCGTCACCAGCTGGACGGCGTGTCGGTCTCCGTGCGGCCCGGGGAGGTGGTGGGGCTCGGCGGACTGCTCGGTTCGGGCCGCACCGAGACCGCGAAGGCCATCGCGGGCGCGCTGCCCACCGACTCCGGGCGGGTCGTGGTGGCGGGCGTGCGCGTGCGCACCGGCTCGACCCCCGCCGCGATCCGCGCCGGCATCAGCCTGCTCCCCGAGGACCGCAAGGCCGAGGGCATCGTGCCGGGCCTCTCGGTCCGCGAGAACATCGCGCTCGCCGCGCTGCCGGGCCTCTCCCGCTTCGGTCTGGTCGACGAGGCACGCATCGACCGGATCGTGGAGACGTTCATGAAACGGCTGCGGATCAAGGCCGCGAGCCCCCACCAGAAGGTGGGCGAACTGTCCGGCGGCAACCAGCAGAAGGTCCTGCTGGCCCGCTGGCTGGCCATGCAGCCCAAGGTCCTGATCCTCGACGAGCCGACCCGGGGCATCGACGTCGGCGCCAAGGCGGAGGTGCAGAAACTGATCGACGAACTGGCCGACGACGGACTCGGTGTCCTGCTCATCTCCTCGGACCCCGAGGAACTGATCGAGGGCAGCGACCGGGTGATCGTCCTCAAGGACGGCGCGGTCGTAGAAGAACTGACCGGCGACGCCGTCACCGAGGACCGGCTGATGCGCGCCATCGCCGCCGCACCCGCCGTCCCCACCACGACGGCTACCGGCACGGGCACCGGCCCGGGAGGCCACGATGACTGACCTGACGCTGGGCCGGGTGACCGCCGACCGCGACCGGCTGCTGCGCCTGCTCCAGGAATACGGCGTCTACCTGGGGGTCGTGGTCCTCTTCCTGGTGAACACCGTGTTCACGCCGCACTTCCTGTCCACCGAGAACTTCCGCACCCAGGCGGTCCAGGTCGCCCCGGTCCTGATCGTGGCGCTCGGCATGGCGCTGGCGATCGGCAGCGAGGGGGTCGACCTGGCGGTGGGCTCGGTGATGGCCCTGTCCACCTCGCTGCTGTCCCTCTATCTCGGCTACGGGCCCGGCATCGCCATCCTCATCGCCCTGGTCGGCGGCGCCGTGATCGGTGTCGCCAACGGCTCGCTCATCGCCTTCGTCGGCGTCCAGCCGATCGTCGCGACCCTCGCCCTGATGGTCGCGGGGCGCGGACTGGCGCTGGTGCTCCTCCCCCAGCTCAAGGACGTCCGCGACCCCGCCATGGCGGAACTCGGCGCGGGCGACGTGCTGGGCATCCCGTACGTCGTGCTGATCGCCGTCGCCCTCGCCCTGCTCGTCGCCTTCGTCGTGCGCCGCACGACCTTCGGCCGCCAGCTCCTGGCCATCGGGGACAGCCGCCCGGCGGCCCGGCTCGCCGGACTGCCGGTGCGCCGCGTACTGATCCTGGTGTACGTCTGCTCCGGCGTCCTCGCGGCCGTCGCGGGCGTGCTCGCCACCGCCCGCCTCACCGCGAGCGACCCGACCTCGCTCGGCAACCTGATGGAACTGTCGGCTATCACCGCGGTCGTGGTCGGCGGCACCCCGTTGAGCGGAGGCCGGGTCCGCATCGGCGGCACGGTCGCCGGCGCGGTCCTGATCCAGTTGCTCACCACCACGCTCATCAAGCACGATCTGCCGCCGTCGTGGACCCAGATCGCCCAGGCCGTGGTGATCGTCCTCGCCGTCTACGCGGCACGGGAACGGGGAAAGCGATGACGACCGACGTGGACACTCCGGCACGCGCGAAGAACACGGCCGAGGCCGAGGTGTCCGGCTCCGGCCGCTCCGAGCGGGTCAGCGCCCTCGCCCAGCAGCACGGCGCCCTGGTCACCCTGATCGTCGCGATGGTCGCGGCCTCCCTCAGCTTCGACACCTTCCTGACCGGCGACAACCTGGAGAACATGGCGCTCTCCTCGGCGTTCCTCGCCGTGGTCGCACTCGGCATGACCTTCGTCATCGTCACCGGCGGCATCGATCTGTCGGTGGGCTCGCTCTTCGCCCTCGGCGGAGTCCTGGCGGCCTGGGGATCGCGGTACGGAACAGCGGTCGCCCTGCTGCTGCCGCTGGTGGTGTGCGGACTGATCGGCCTGGTCAACGGCCTGCTGATCGCCCGCTCGCGCCTGGCCCCCTTCATCGTCACGCTGGCCGCGATGCTGGGCGCCCGGGGCATCCTGCTCTCCGTCACCGACGAGGGCTCCAGGACGTATCTCGTGGACAAGGAGTCGTTCTTCGCCAGGCTCGGACAGGGCACGCTGCTCGGTATCGGCGTGCCCGTGTGGATCACCGTGGCGCTCTTCGTGCTCGGCGCGGTCGTGCTCCGGCGCACCCGGTTCGGCCAGTACGTGTACGCGGTCGGCGGGAACGAGGACGCGGCGGCGCTGATGGGCGCGCCCGTGGCCCGTACGAAGATCTCCGTCTACACGCTCTCCGGGCTGTGCGCGGGGCTCGCCGGAGCGCTCAACGCGGCCTGGCTGGTGTCGGGCGTGACGATCCTCGGCTCCGGCATGGAACTGGAGGCGATCTCCGCGGTCGTCATCGGCGGCACCCTGCTCACCGGCGGGTTCGGCTTCATCAGCGGATCGCTCGTGGGTGTGCTCCTGCTGAAGGTCATCCAGAACGTCATCAACCAGATCGGCTCCCTGGACTCCGCGTACCAACAGGTCGTCAGCGGCGCCTTCCTGGCCGTCGTGGTCATCGCACAGACCTGGCTCGGACGCAGACGCCGGGTGCTGTGAGGGCCGCGGCCCCGGCGCCGTCGTGGACGGCCGCGCCCCGTCGCGGGTCACCGAACCACCGCGGGTCACGCCGAACCACGAACGCCGGCGTCCTCACACCCTCGTCATGGCGACGCGCCAGGCCCGGATGCCCGCCGGGTCCAAGGTGATCTCGATCGTGGCCGGCTCGATGGAGTCGACGCGCAGCGCGTCGGCGAACGCGTCCGCGATGTCGTCCCGCGTCAGCCGGTGCGGACCCCTGGCCCCGGTCTACGGCTCACGGTCGCCGCTGAAGCAGACATGAATTGACTTGCACCTCGGGCTGAAGCCCGAGGTGCGTCCGTCCGCGCTCGAACGCAGAAGACCCGCACCGTGCGGTGCGGGTCCTCTGCGGTGATTCCGTCCTGCGGGCCCCTGGTTCTCACCAGGTCCGATCGGGCCCGTGACTACACCCGGTCATCTCCACGTCCTGACCGGATGCTGTCCGCGTCCACCCTGAACGGGTGTGCTTTCAGGCGCTGTTCAGCCCCGGACGGGGCCCCGGCCCGGACCGTGACCCTGGCCCTGACCCTGGCCCTGACCCTGACCCTGGCCCTGACCCTGACCCTGGCCCTGACCCTGGCCCTGGCCGCGGTTGTCACCGTGACCCCGGTTGTCACCGTGCCCGCGGTTGTCGCCGTGACCCCGGTTGTCACCGTGACCCCGGTGGTCGCCATGCCCGCGGTTGTCGCCGTGACCCCGGTTGTCACCGTGACCCCGGTGGTCGCCGTGACCCCGGTGGTCGCCGTGACCCCAGTGGTCGCCGTGGCCACGGTTGTCCCCGTGCCCACGGTGGTCGTCGCGTCCGTGGTCACGGTCGTGGTGCCGGCCCCAGGAGACGTTGTCGACGAAGCGGCCGCGCTCGGTCCTCAGCGTGGCGGTGTCGGAGCGGTTGTCCCACACCTCGGCACGGCGGTCCTGGTAGACGTCGCGGCTGGTGTCGCGGCCGTAGCCGGTGTGGACACGGACGGTGGAGCGGCCGGCCAGGTAGTAGTGGTGGAACGTGTAGCGGTTGCCGTCCTCGTCCGACAGCGTCCAGCCGTTCAGGTTCACCCAGCGGCCGTTCGAGTTGGTGATTTCCACCCACTCCGCGTTCAGGGAACGGCTGGAGCGGTCGTCAAAGCCCGGCGCGTCGCTCTGGACCCTGCTGATGGCGACGTGCGTGCGCTCGTGGCGCGGCTCCGCGGCGGAGGCCGACACGGCGGCCGAGCCGACCAGCGTGCCGGCGGCGAGGACCGCGGCCGCCAGACGACGGGCCGTGACAGACGTGGAAACGGACATGAATGCTCCTCAAGGTTCGAGAGCAGGCACACCCTGAGCAGCGCCCCTCTGTAGGGAACTGCGTGGTGCGACCTTGTGCGACTCCCGGCCCGGTGGCCGAGGACTCATAAGTTCCTCCTCGTCCCGGCCTGATACGAGCGACACTCGACCGCTGTTACCGATTGAGAACATTTCGGTTACAGACGCCTGTATCCGGCCTTTAATAGCCGAATACAGAAGAGTGAGGGACTGTCATCCTCAACTCCCTTACTCCTGCAGCATCTGGTCTATAAGTGGGCATCCTGCACATCGGCCCACTTCGTGCGCCCGTCACCCGAAAGTGAGTAACAGGCTTCCGCCCCCGGCCGACCGGAAACAGGTACGCCACGCCTCGGCAGGGCCACCTGACAACGCCTCAGGAGCAGGAAGGGCATGGGGATCCGAGGCGACATCACACAATGCGTGCCGTTTTCACCTCACTTGCACATTCCCGTCAGATAGTCGGACCCCCGAATGGTCGGCAGCCCCGCCCGGGCACACCCTGGGGCGTCGAGGTGACGGTCAGGCTCGCCCGGGGACAGCGACGCGAAGGTCCAGGAGTTGCTGGGCGTGCCTGGGCACGTGGTCCTCGGCCAGGCCGTCGACGAGGGCGGCAAGCGGAACCGGCTGGTCCAGCACGAGTGCGTCGCCGGACAGGAGGAGCGAGGGCACCAGAACCGCCGCGACCCTCTCGCCGAGCCGGTCGGCGATGTCACACAGGACGGTGGCCTGACTCCGCAGATGGGCCGTCAGGTCCGCCCTGCCCGCGTGCTCGGCGATGATCCGCTCGAGATTCCATGGGTCGAGGGAGACGCGGTTGTCGAAGGTCGGGCGCGAGCCCGAGACGACGCCGAGAGCGACGGCCGCGATCGCGGCGTCGACGCTGAGGAGGTGAGCCAGAATCTGATCGGCGTTCCATCCTCCGTCGTCCGCTTCACCGAGGTCGGGCCTGGCCGCGATGTCGAGCAACTTGTCGTAGGCGGCACGAAGCCCTGTCGTGTCCATGGATGCTTCCTCTCAGTCGGGCCGATGTGAGCGCGACGCCTACTCCCCCGCCTCGGCGACACGCTTGATGTTCGCGAGCCGCCGGTCCCAGTCCGCCGCGAGCGCGGCCATCCACCGGGCGGTCGCGTCCAGCGCCGCGGGCCGCAGCGCGTACCGCACTTCACGTCCGACACGGCCGCCGGAAACCAGTCCTGCGGCGTCCAGGACGGCGAGGTGCTTGACCACCGCCTGCCGAGAGACAGGGAGTCGTTCGGCGAGGGTCGTCGCGGTGGCCGTGCCCTGTTCGGCCAGCAGATCGAGCAGTTGACGTCGCGTCGGGTCGGCCAGAGCACCGAGGACGCTATCGACATCCTCGGCAGCGCCCTCGGCCTGTTCCTCCCTCACGGCGACGTCTGTTCGGCGCGCTTCTTGAGCGCGTCGAGTTCCAGGGGCCAGCCCGCGCTATGGTCCTTCAGGTTCTGGCCGCGCAGTTCCTCGGACCCGGCCAGTGCCGCGAATCCGCTCTCCACCACGCGCAGCCGCGTCCGGTCGCCCTCCTGAGTCAGCGTGAACTCCACGAGGGTGCTGTTCTCCTCGCGCAGCTCCTCCCCGGGGAAGGCACTGGTCCAGCGGTAGGCCAAGTACGTCGGCGGCTGAACCTTCTCCACGCGTACGGGGAAGTCACCGTGCTCGGGGTTCTTCGCCACCATCGACTCACCCTCCTTCGCCACGGTGCCGGGCAGGCTCGCCTTGTCGGCGACCCAGAAGCCGGGTTGGGCGACCAGCGACCAGACCCGTTCCAGGGGTGCCTCGATCAGGGTTTCGCGTTCGATCCGGTCAGCGCTCATGAGGGGACTCCTTCATCGCCACGATCAGATGCAACTCCAGGGTTGCACGACGACTCTCGTAGTGCAACCCGAGAGTTGCACTACGAGAGTGTGGAGCCCCGCCGGTCAGCGGAACTCGTGCACCAGCTGGATCCTGCCGACGATGTGGGCGTTGAACTCCTCCAGCTCCTCAGCGGGTACCCACAGCTCCAGGACGGTGCGGCCCCCTGCCTGCCGGACGGGGTACCGGCGCAGGAACTCCGAGTCGACCTCGAAGCGGGTGACGAACCGGCACCGTCGTGCTTGACGTTCCAGTCCCTCGCGATCTTCACCGCGTAGTCCTCGTTGAGGACGGGGTAGAAGATCGGCTGCGCGGGAGGGCGGGGTGGCCAGGCGCTCCAGTCCAGCGCCCGGACGAGGTCCAGTTCCGTGGGGCCGGTCGGGCGCCACAGAGTCGTCGTCGCGCGCGGACTGTTCATGGGCGTCACTCTCTGGACGTGGCAAACCGCTGGTGCGGTCGGCCGGGATTGCAGACCGTACGACAACACCGGCGCGACAGCCACGCCGTTTCCGAGCGTCGAGACGCGGCCGGGCCGACGGTCGGACCGCGCTCAGGAGCGGAGTGCGACGTCGAGTTCACGGATGAACGCTCCCACGCGCCCGCCTCCGGGAGGGGCCGCGGGCAGTCGGCCGAGTACCGCGGTGACCGCCGGCGGTGCGTGGTGGCGCGCCCATTCAAGGGTCCCGCCGACGACGCTCGGGTCTTCTTCGCACGCCAGCTCTTCCGCCCGTGCCGCATGCGCCGCCGCACCGAGGATGTGTTTCACCTGATGGGCGCTGGCCTTGGGATGGAGATACGCGGCGGCTGCCGCGTGACTCGCCGCTCGTGCCGCGTCGGCCGCCGCCGGTGAAGCGGCTTCCTGCGCCGCTTTGTACGCCGCCCACGCGGCCTCCCGCAGAGCCCCCGTGCGCCGGCCGCCCCCAGCGAAGTCGTACGCCGCGCCGATGGCGTCGCGAGGGCGTGTATCAGCGGGAAGAGCCCGCTCGAAGATCGACAGTGCCCTCCGCGCACCGTCGGCCGCGTATCCCGCGATCTCACGAAGTTCGTGTTCGCACAGCTCGATCCTGTCCGGCTCACCTGTCACGGCCCCATCCTGCCGCAGGTCTCGGGACCGTCCTCCCCGGCTGCCCGAACGACACCCCCTAGGCCCGTTCGGGGCGACTTGACGCCTTGATCGTCGCGGCCCGGAAACAGCGTGCTTTCTCCCGGTGCGCTGCCTACCCTGGCACCATGACCCACGCGAAGACCTCGTACGTCTGCCTGCCGTGCCAGGCTTCGTACAAGCAGCCGTACGACGCATATCGGACGGAGTGGATCTGTCCCCGCTGTGCCGAGCCACTGATCCACGTCGGGTCGGCCTTCGCTCCGCCGCGGCGTCGGGACACCGCGGCCTGGCGGACACTCTCCGTCCTGCTCCACGCGGGCGTCCGGTTCCACAAGAGCTGCTGCGGCGGGCCCGGTTATCGTCCGCGCACCCTGCGCGAGGTCCGCGAGCGGATGACGTACGCCCGACGCACCGGTGAGCCCTTCGCCAGGGCACTCGTGAGGCCCGACATCCCCTGACGCCCGGCACGGCCCTGTCGCGGGCGCATGTTCCCGCTCCCCACCCGCGATGCCCTGGACGTCCGTGCTTCGGCGCGTTCAGGAGCCGGCGCGCGACCGCCGCCGGGTCCTGCGCGTGGGGCCCGGGGCCTGTGCTCAGGTGTCCAGCCGGACCGGCATCAGCATGGAGAACGTGTTCTCGTCGTCGGGCCGTCGGATCGCGATGGGCGCGGTGGGAGCACCGACCTCCAGGATCAGTCGGTCCCGGGCTCCTGCGGCGAGCGCGTGCAGCAGGAACTCACGGTTGACGGCGACCTGCTCCTGGTCGTCGTCACCGTCCTCGCCCAGGGTCACCGTGCCGTCGGCCGTCACCTTGAGCACACTCAGGTCGGGAGCCTTGTCGTCCGGCCCGCCTACGTCGCTCGTACGGACGGGACCGGTCCGCACCGCCTCCTGGAATGCCTCCGCATCGACGAGGGCGCGGCGTCCGGCCGGCAGGTGGACGAGGCGACGGTAGTCGGGGAAGTCGTGGTCGAGGCAGTGGCCCGCCGCCTGCCTGTCCCCGGACTCGAGCGTCACGCGGTCGCCGTCCACGGCGAGTTGGACTTGTTCCTCACCACTGAGCAAGGCGCGCATCGCGTCGGCCAGCGCGGAGGGGACGATGACCTGCGCGCGGGATTCGGCGTGCCCGTCGGCGTCGGCGCGCGCGACGGCCATCCGGTACCGGTCGGTGGCCACGACGTGAAGGGTCCCGCCGTCGACGTCGAACAGGACACCGCCGAGCATCGGCAGCTCCGGGTCGGTGCCGACGGCGAAACGGACCGCGTCCAGCGCGGCGGCCAGCTCCGGCGCGGAGACGGTCAGGCGGGCGGCGGCGGTGCGGGGCAAAGACATGGGTTTCTCCCTGCGTTCGAGGAGTGCTCGGAGCGTGGAGAACTCGCTGCGGGCATCGGACAACCCCGCCTCAAGACGGCGCACATGCGCCTGAAAGAGCCTCAGCACGAGGTCGGTGTCCGCGCTGGACCAGCCCGCGAGCATCAACCGGATGTCCGCCAACGGCATACCGGCCCGGCGCAACCGGGCCAGCAGCCGGGCTTCGTCGAGCTGCCCGGGGTCGTACCAGCGGTAGCCGCTCACCGGATCCACCCAGGCAGGGACCAGCACACCGCCACGGTCGTAGAACCGCAGGGCGCTGACGCTCAGTCCGCTGTCCCGGGCCATCTCACCAATGCTGCGCATCTCGCTCTCCACACCCGGAACTCTGAGCCCTCGACCAGGTCGAGGGTCAACCTCGGTCGGACAGGCCGTTCTCCCACCCCGCAGCCGCCGGCGCCCACTGAGTATCAGTCCGTCCCACCGCACGACGCCGCCGGCCGCGTCACCGGATCGCCCTTCGTCTGCTTCTCCCAGATGATCTCTTCGGACGGAGCAGCGATGCGACGCCAGGTCTCCACGTCAAACGGAGCGAACCGGCCCTGACCCCAGCGCAACCACGCCCGTCCATCGCGGGCCACGAAGGAGGCGAACGCGAACTGATCAAAGTGCAACCGGGAGCCGGGCGGTGGCGGGGACACCTTCGCTTTCGGTGACCCCCAACCACGGCAGAGGTAGACCGCCCGCATGAAGGGCACGGGGTCCGGTGAGCGGTTCAAGACATGGAGTCTCCAACTCGTGTCGTCGGTGTCGTCGGCCCGGTCCACCCACAGGGACACGGCCATCGCCTGCGCACGTTCCTCTTCTCATGGTCCTCCTGCGACCGGCGAGCACAGGCGGCCAGTGATCATTGCCCGGCCGCGATCAGGCCGGGCAGTCGGCCGATGTCTCCGCCGTGCCCCAACGGATCATCAGGTAGCCGGAGCCGCCTATCTCCGCCACGGCATAGCGGGAGTACGGCCACGTCTCGCCCGCGCTGCCCTTCTGCTTCGCCAGAGCCCGGCACGCCTCGCCCGCTGTCATGGCCGCCCAGGTCTCGACCTGCTTCTGGTTCCAGGCGACATA
Organism: Streptomyces sp. NPDC060027; assembly: GCF_042737005.1. Classification (NCBI taxonomy): domain Bacteria; kingdom Bacillati; phylum Actinomycetota; class Actinomycetes; order Kitasatosporales; family Streptomycetaceae; genus Streptomyces; species Streptomyces sp. NPDC060027. The sequence continues at coordinate 52,016 of NZ_JBHWVI010000020.1, read as the reverse complement.
GTCCGACCACACATACATCGTCGAGTTTCCCGGGTCGAAGCCCACCTTGAGCTCCTTGTTGCCCAGCAGGCGATCGGTGCCGAGCGTCGTGCGCATCCCGTTGGTGCGCTCGATGATCTTCCTGGCGGCGCGGTCCGCGACCCTGATCTCATCGCCGTCGGTGCTGGGAATCATGGCCTGGCCGAGCCCCTGGTCGTCCGGCTGCCAGTCCTGCCCGGCGTCGGCGGCCTGCCCGGTGTCGTCGTCGGCGGCCGACGTGCACCGCGCGTCGGTGCGGAAGTCGTCGTACCACGTCACCTGCGGGTCCCGGCCCGTCGGTTCCTTCACCAGGACATAGGTGCGGTACGGCAGATCCGGGTGCAGGCGCAGAACGACATCCCGCAGCGTCCGGCACATCAGACCGGCGACCTGCGTCTCCGCGTACATCGTGCCCTGCTCGTCGGAGGAGAGCCGGTACGAGAGGTAGACCTCCCGGCGCGACGCGCGGAACCTGACGGTCTTCGGGGAGAAGTCGATGCCGTCGCCGAGTTCCTGGACGAGAACACCTTGGTCGTGCAGGACGGCACGCGCCACGTCGTGTTCGCCCTCGCCCTGGGCCGTCCGTGCCGCGGCCCAGCTCGCCGCACCGGCCGGGCCGTCGCTCGCGGTCTGCTTCCGCCTCTCCGCCGTGCTTGCCTTCGCGCTCGCCGCGGACGGTCCCGGGCCCGCGGTCGAGGAGGACGGCAGAGCGGAGACCGTGGCCGGGGTCCGGTGCTTGTCCCCCTCCGTCCTGCCGGGCGTCAGGGCCACCACTCCGCCGGCCAGGCCCCCGATGACCGCTGCCGCGACAACCACCATGCCTGCCCACGGTCGTCGTCGGCCGCTCGCGGGCACGGGCCACACCGGATCGTTCCCGGTGGGTATGTCCCAGACGGCTGTGACTATGTCCTCGGCCCGCGTGAACAGCGTCTCGGCGCGCACCACTTGGGTGACCTGGGAGGCCAGAAGTTCCACGCAGTCCTCGGCGGCGTCGGCGGCCGAGGGACGGCTCTCGGGCTCCTTGGCCAGGGCTCGCCGCACGATCTCGCGCAGGGGCGCGGGGACGCCGTCCAGGTCCGGATCGCCCGACATCACCCGGAACGCGACCACGTCGGGGGCGCCGGTCCCGAAAGGCGTTCTTCCGGTGGCCGCGTAGGCCACGAGCGCTCCCCAGGCGAACACGTCGCCCGCGGGCCCGGTGGCTCCCGTGCGGTACTGCTCGGGGCTGATCCAGCCAGGGGTGCCGGTCATGACTCCGGTACGGGTGACGCTGGTGCCGTCCGCGGCGTGCGCGATCCCGAAGTCCAGGACGTGCGGGCCGGCGGGCGTGAGGATGACGTTCTGCGGTTTCACATCGCGGTGCACCACGCCGACGGCGTGGACGGCGGCCAGCGCCTGCGCGGTGGCGGTCGCGAAGGCGTACAGACTCGCCCCGGTGAGCGGTCCGTGCGCGAGCACCTGCTGGTTCAGCGTCGGTCCGGGTACGTACGCGGTCGCGAGCCAGGGTGTCGCCGCGTTCGCGTCGGCCCTGAGCAGGGGGATCAGGTACGGGCCGGCGACACGGGAGGACAATTCCACTTCGCGCCTGAACCGGGCCCGGAACTCCGGCTCTTGGGCCTGCGCGGGATGAATCACCTTGACCGCCACACGCGTTCCGTCGGGGGCGACTCCGGCGTGGACGGTACCCATGCCCCCGGCGCCGAGGCGGCCGATGATCCGGTACGGGCCGATACGGGAGGGGTCGCCGGCATGAGCCGGCTGGACTCTTCCGGAGGAGCCGGTTTCGCTCACAGATGGTTCCTTCGTGCGGGACTGAATGCCTGAGCAGACAGCGATGTGACAGGTAGTCGCGGATCAGCTTCGAACCCCACTAGGCCTTTTGGGTGACCGCCCGTCCGGATGCTATGCCCTGTCCTGCCGCGTGGGTAGAGAAAACCCCTGCCCAGCGGCGGTGTACCCGGCCCCGTCCGGCCGGATGCCGGACGGGTTTCCGCGAGGACGCTCCGGCGCGTGTGAGAACTGCGGGTCACCGGACCCGTGGGAGCGTGCGCCGGGCCCACCGGGCAGGGACAGGGCCCGGGAGGGTCGCGCTGCCCGTGCCCCGGTCCCGGCCGACAATGGACGTACGGCGGGGACGGCCCCGGGGAGGCGCCGGGGAAGGAACGTGCATGCCGAAGCGGCCCCTCTCGCCCGCTCGCGTACGGGCCGCGCGGCAGTCCGCGCGGGTCACGGTCGCGGCCGCCGCGGGCTTCTACCCGGCCCTGTACTGGCTGGACCGGCCGATCGCCGCGATCTACGCCCTCTTCGCGGCGATCTCGCTCGGGGTCCTCTCCCCCGTTCCCGGCGGCGGCCGGGACCGGGCGCGTACCGTCCTGTTCGCGCTGCCGGTCGCCATGGCGCTGACCGGCCTCGGCACCGCTCTCGCCGTGACGACCGGCTCCGCCGTGGCGGGGACGCTGGTGGTCGGCTTCACCGTCTCCTTCGCCGCCGCCTACGGGCCGGCTCCGGCGAGTGTGGTCCCGGGGCTGCTGCTCTTCTACGTGCTGGCCTGCTTCCCGCCGTACGCGCCGGACACTCTGCCGCAACGACTCCTGGGCGTGCTCGCCGGTGGCGTTCTGCTGGTCGTGTGCGAGTTGCTGGTCCTGCCCGCCCCACCCTCGCAGCCCTACCGCGCTCGGGTCGCCGCGGCGCTGGACCTCGCGGCCGCCGCGGCGCTCGCGGCCGCGCAGGGGCACCGTCACGGCTCCGAGGCCGCACGGCGTCTGCGCCAGGAGGGGCTGGCCCTGCGCCTGTCCCAGGCGCCACCGGCCTCGCGCCCCACCGGGGCGGGCCGCACCGCCCGCGGACTGGCGCAGGCCGGAGCCGCGACACGGCGCGTACTGGACCAGCTGGCCCGGATGGCCGAGCGGCCCGAGTCCGCGCCGGTCGGCGATCCGCCCTCCGAGGCGCTGCTGCGCGGAGTCGCGGCCGGATGCGCCGCTACGGCGGGCGCTCTGCGCGGTGCGCGGGCCGTTCCGGGACCCGAGGGCCTGGAGGAGATGGCCGCCGACTTCATCGCCGTACGCGGGCGCCCGTCCGGTACGCGGGCCGGCACGGACGGCAAGGCGTCGCCGCGGCTGCTGAGTCACCGGTCCGGCGTCCTGTCCACGGCGGCCTCGGCCATGACCGCCCAGGCCGCAGTCGCGGTGGCGATCGGAGGGCGCCGCACCTCGCCGGGCCTGCCGCACGAGCAGTTCTGGTACGCGGAGCCGCCCGTGCGACGGCTCCTGGTGCTGCGGCTGACCGGCAATCTCACCCTGCGCTCGGTCCTGTTCCAGAATGCCGTGCGCACGGCCCTGGGGCTCGGCGCGGCCCGTCTCGTGGCCGGAGTCCTGGATCTCTCGCACGGCTTCTGGGTGCTGCTGGCGGTGCTGACGCTGGGGCGCACGACCGCGGGGGCGACGTGGTCCACGGTGCGCTCGGCGGCACTCGGCACGCTGGTGGGCTCACTCGCCGCCGGGGCGCTGCTCTTCGAGGCGGGCGGTGCCGTCGACGTCTACGCCGTCGCGCTGGTCCCCGCGATGTTCGTCGCCTTCTCCGTGGGACCGATCGCCGGACCTGCCTGGGCGCAGGGGCTGTTCACCCTGGTCGTCGCCGCCGCGTTCAGCCAGCTCGCTCCGCCCGACTGGCGGCTCGCGGAGGCACGGCTGCTCGACGTCCTGACGGGCTGCGCGATCGGACTGGTGTGCGGTGTGCTCGCCTGGCCCGCCGGAGCCCGTGGCGAGGTTCGGCGCAGTGTCGCGGAGCTGCTGCGGGCGGTGGCGCCCCTGGTGCGGCTCACCGTGGTCACCGCGGTCGGCGCGCCCGGCGATCCAGGGCCTCGGCGCGCCGCGGCGGAGGAGGCGCTGCGGCTGACCCGGCACCGGCTCCGTATCGCGGAGGCCGCTTACGCGCAGTACCGGACGGAGGGGGGCCGGCATCCCGTCGACGGCGGACCCGACTGGCATGTGGCGCTCAACTGTGCCTCCCACGCGGTGGTCGGATCGCACTGGCTGCCTCGGCAGGAGTACGGTCCGGCGCCGCCCGACGCGGTCCGGTGGGCGCGGGACGCGGTCGGGCAGCTGGCCGCGGCGATGGACCGGGCGGCCGCGCTCCCGTCCGGTGATGTACGGGCGCGGCCGACGCCCCTGCCGCCCGAGGTCGTCTCCACGGCCCCGGCTCCCGTACTGCCCATGCTGGTCGACATCGACGGCTGGCTCCGGACCCTCGCGGCGGACCTGACGGCGATCGCCGGAGACGGGAACGTACCGGACGAGCGTCCTCCGGTCGCGGGCGGCGGGCCGGAGACGAGCGGCCGCCAGGACTCGGGTACCGCGTCCCGGGCCGGTTGACGCCGCCCGCCGGTGCCGCGTCCTCGCCGCGGTCCGCGTCCCTCCGGAACCGGACCGTCGAGCGAGCGCCGCTGATCCTCGTCGGCGCGGCCTCTCTCTTCCCCGGAAGGGCAGGCACAGAGTGCTCTCGACACCGCGGAGAAGGCAGAGGGTGCCCCGGAATCCCCACCGGCAGGCCACCCGGCCTCAGCTGCACTGCCAGTGAACATGGCCCGGTCGAAGCGTCGTTCGGCCAGATCGTCCGGGCGGATCAGCCAGTACAGGGCACCGCCGTCGCCCCACATCATCTCGGCGGCGTCGTCGCTGCCGAACTGGGCGAGCAGCACCCACTCGCCGATCTCGGCGTCGAGAGCGGGGTCGCCCCACGACACATCCCCGTCCATGACCGCTTCCGCCACCTCGATCTCCACCGGGTTCTGTATCGAGTGGGGAAGACCGCCGATCTGATGGCCCGCCACGTCGTCGAACTCCCAGAGGGCGTCGAGGAATTGCTGCGCGCACACCGGATGGTCGTACCGATTGCCCAACCGTGCCCCAGGGGCGAACGCCTCACGGATCCGGGATGCCAGGGCTCGGCCGCGGTCAGACCCGGCCGTGCGGCGAGCGGAATCCTGGGGTGGGCCCGGAGACCGGCGGGCGTGTCACGCTCCCCCGATGTCTCATCGGCCGGCGTGTACAGGACGCGCGCTCCGGCCCAGCTCTCCCGGTCCTCGGCGAGCACGAGCGCCTCGCCGTCGTCCAGTTGACCGTCGAAATAGAAGAACGACAGGGTCCCGTCGGCCGGCAGCCCGAGGTCCAGGGCGTCCGTGGGCAGCAGGGCACAGTCCACTGAGCCGACGAACGAGAGCGGCCCATGGTCTTCCCACTGCGGCCACTCCAGATGTGCCGACAGCTTCGGCGAACCGCCCAGGTGCCCGACGGCCACGGCCGAGGGCCCGGCCGCCTCCAGGCGGACAGCCGGACGGAGCAGGCGGACCCAGCGCTCCGCCATCTCTGCGGACAAGTGCTGGTGGGCGAGGGTGCTGAGGGCTTCGGAGGATCCGTGTGTCATGCGTTCGATGATGCCCCGCCCCACTGACAGCCGGTTCATCAGCCCGCTCGGACAGGGATCGGCCGTCTGCCGGGCCGTCTCCTGACGCGCGAAGATCGGTCACAGGCCCCCGGACTCACCGAGTCAGCGCACGGCTCTGCCCGTGCCGGTACCGTCCGTCGTGAGCACCCGCTCGGGCGTCACCCGCGTGTCGGCGGTCCCGGGTTCACGCAGGACTCGCGTGGCCTCCGGGGTGCCCGAACGCTTCAGCCATTCACGGTAGGCCGGTGCCTGACGGGCCGCCTCCCAGTAGGCGTCCACCAACTCGTCGTATCCGGTGTCGAGTTCGGCCTCCGAGCGGGCGGCGAGCAGCAGTCGTACTCCTATCGGGTCGCCCTGCAGAGGCCGGACGACGACATCGGATCGCGGGCGCGCGGTGGGCTGGCTGACCGTGACGACCTCGCCGGTGGCGGCCAGGGAGTACGCGGTGAGGTAGTCGCCGTGCAGCATGTCGGGTTCGAGCCCCGCGTCGCGCAGGACACGGCAGAGTGCGTCCCACTCGCCGTCGACCGTGGAGTCCACCATCCAGTGGTCGTCGGCCAGGTCGGCGAGCCGCACCTCGGACCGCTCCGCCGCCGGGTGGTCGGCGGCGAGCGTGACGAACTGCGGTTCGCGTTCGACCAGGACGCGCAGACGGAGCCCGGACGGGATGCACAGGGGACTGCCCTCGACCTCATGCACGAAGGCCAGTTCGAGCCACCCCCCGGCGACCATGCGCAGCAGGGAGTTCGCGGAGACGTCCATCCGGAGTGTGGGTTCGGTGCGGGGAACACGGGCACGCAGCCGGCGCAGCCAGCCGGGCAGGGCACGGCTGGCCGTGGCCCCGATCCGCAGTGTGTACTCATCCCTGGCCCGGGCCACCGCCGCCCTCGTCTCCGTGACGATCGCGGCGAGTTCGGCGACGAGGGGTCTGGCGCGGCTCAGTACCGCGTGGCCCAGTGGTGTGGGGCGGCAGCCCGTGCCCGCGCGGACGAAGAGCTGCGCGCCGAGTGCCTGCTCGATGCGGCGCAGTTGGGTGCTCAACGAGGGCTGTGCCACGCCGAGTTCACGGGCCGCCTTGTGCAGGCTGCCCGTGTCGGCGATGGCGCACAGGGCACGTAAGTGCCTCACCTCGAGCTCCATGCCGGAAGGGTAGGGGGACGCGGAGCGGCGCACCAGATGTTCAAAACGCGACGAAGCCTGACGAGTCGGCTCCCCGATAGCTCCGCGCTATCCCCGAATGCCATCATCCGCCACCCCCTTGGCCTACCCGAGACTCCTGCTGAACCAATCGTTCACCACCCCACACGAACGAGTAGGAGCACCCCACATGCTGTCCTCCCGCATGAAGTCGAAGGCCTCCAGGAGACTTCTGGCTCTCACGCTCGGTCTCGGTCTGGCCTCCGCCGCGCTGGGTACCGCGGTCCCGGCGAGCGCCAAGTCTGCCGACTCCGCCCCGGCCGGTTCCACCTCCGCCACGACGGCCCGGTACACCGGCTCGGCCGAAGAGACCGCCGGCAACAAGGCGTTCTTCGACGCCGTACTGAAGTCGGTCGCCAAGAAGCAGGCGGCCAACCCCTCCGTGCAGTCGGTGACCGTCTACTACAACGCCTCCCAGGCGCCGACCTTCCGCTCCCAGATATCGAGTTCCGCCTCGATCTGGAACAGCTCCGTGTCGAACGTCAAGCTCCAGGCGACCTCGAGCGGTGCGGACTTCACCTACTACGAGGGCAACGACTCGCGCGGGTCGTACGCCTCCACGAACGGCCACGGCAGCGGCTACATCTTCCTCGACTACGCGCAGAACCGGCGGTACGACTCGATCCGCGTCACCGCCCACGAGACCGGTCACGTGCTGGGTCTGCCGGACCACTACAGCGGTCCGTGCAGCGAGCTGATGTCGGGCGGCGGCCCGGGCACGTCCTGCACCAACCGCTACCCGAACACGGCCGAGCGCTCCCGCGTCAACCAGCTCTGGGCCAACGGCCTCGCGAAGGCCCTCGCCAAGCTGGAGAAGGCTCGCTGACCCAGCGCCCCGCACGTGTGTCGCGCGCTACGCGCCGCACACCCGGGTCGAGCCGGTACGGGCCGTGGTGTGACGCCACGGCCCGTATCGGGTTCGTCCGGGTACCGGCTCACCGCCCGACCGGGACACGACCCGTCCGGGCGGCGAGCCGGCCGGTCGCGTCGCTCAGGGCTGACGTCCGATGAAGGCGAGCAGACGCGTCTGTACGTCAGCGCTCTCGGGGACCTCGACCCGCGGCCCGTACTGCCCGCTCTTGCGCAGCACCTCGTCGAGCGGCAGCATCCCGTCGAGCAGTTGGGCGCACTTGCCGGGGTCGAGGCGCTCCTCCTGACCGCTGGCCCGCGCCAGGTCCCAGGTGTGCATGAAGACATCGGCGGTGTAGAAGCGGTCGACCGCCTGGTCCAGCGGAACCTCTCCGATGTGCGGGTTCGACAGCGTCTTCCCTGCCGTGGCCGGATCGTCGAGGAGTGCCTGCACCCCGTCGCTGTGCACCGTCCAGGCCGCCACCGGATCGTCGTCCACCGAGGGCCCCTTCGGCAGTTCGACCCCGGAGCCGGCCTTCAGGAAGTCCGGGAACCACTCGACGAGATGGCGCACCACGTCCCGGGCGACCCATCCTTCGCACGGCGCAGGGTTGTCCCAGGCTCCGGGGCGCACTCCGCGCACGCGGTCCGTGAAGAGCCCCGCGACGGTGCGGTGTTCATCGGCTGCGCTCGTCATGATCTCAAGCCTTCCGTCTCGGTCCGTCATGCCGCGTCGCCGCCCGGGTGGCCGGCGAGCAGTTCGTCCAGCCGCTCGTGTCCTTCGCGGACGCCGCGTTGCATGCCACTTCTGATCATCGAGTCGCGGGCCTCGATGGAGCCCATGAGGGATGTGGTCGTGACCCGGGTGCGGCCGCCGAGGTCCTCGAAGACGGTTGTCTCCAGGCTGACGCCGTCCGGGAAGCCGTCGAAGGCGAAGGTCTGCACGATGCGCTCGTCGCGGCGGACCTCGTGGAACACGCCGCGGAAGCCGTACTCCGTGCCGTCGTCCTCGCGGTGCACATAGCGGTACGAGCCGCCGCTGTACGCCTCGTACACGTCGATCCGCATGGTGAGCCGACGGGGGCCGAGCCACTGGACGACGAGTTCAGGATCGGTGTACGCCCTGAACACGCGCTCCGGAGAAGCGTCGAACTCCCGGGTGATGAGGATGGTGGGCAGCGCCGGGTCGGCGGCAATCTGCGTCTCGTGCCGTCGGTTCGCCTTCGCGGTGCTCACGACGCCTCCTTCTTCTTCGTGGTGCCCTTCACCGGCTGTTCCTCCATCCGCTCGAGGACGGCATCGAGCCGGCGGAAACGGTCCTCCGCCTCCCGGCGGTAGCGTTCGATCCATCGCGTCATCAGGTCGAAGACCTCGCCCTCGAGGTGGCAGGGCCGACGCTGCGCGTCCCTGCTCCGGCTGACCAGACCGGCGTCCTCCAGAACCCTGATGTGCTTGGACACGGCCTGCACGGTCACGTCGTAGGGCTCGGCCAGTTCGTTGACCGTGGCGTCACCGGCGGCCAGCCTGGCCACGATGTCGCGCCGGGTCGGGTCGGCCAGAGCGGAGAACACCCGGGACAGCCGGTCGTCGGACACCTCTCACCTCACCTATTCAACCAATCGGTTGAATAACCGTACGGCTCGGTCCGCGCCTTTGTCAACCGATCGGTTGAATGACAGCGGTCGGCCGTCAGCCCGGACGGACGACACGCTCCCGCGTGACCGGCGGTCACGAAATCCCCGCACGAAGCGGCCCGTGCAACACGTTCAACAGGTTCCGCGCACCCGGACCGTTGCCCACGGTGCGCGGACCCGGTTGTCCCACCCGGAGAGGGTCGCTCCCCGGGCGTCAGCACGACGCCTGGAGAGGCGTGTCAGATTCACGGACCGGCCGATGCCCGCCATGGCGCCGCAGCTGGCGACCCGTCTCGGCCTCGGCGACGTGGCGGCATGGGACGTGAACGCCGCGTGCAGCGGGTTCCTGTACAGGCTGGCCACGGCCTCAGGCGCGTTGCTGGCCCACTGCGCGGACCGGGTTCTCCTGGTGGCGGCCGATGTGTACTCCACACTCCTCGACCCCGACGACCGGTCCGCCGGCATCGTCTTCGGCGACGGCGCCGGAGCGGTCGTGCTGCACCGGGGCCGGTCCGGCGAGCCCGGAAGCGTCCTCGCCTTCGACCTCGGCAGCGACGGATCGGGCGACGAGCTCATCGAGGTGCGCGGCGGCGGCGCCCGTGAGCGGTCGGCCCCGGACGACTTCGGTCCCGGCGACCGGCATTTCCGGATGCGAGGGCGCGAGGTGTTCCAGCACGCCGTGACCCGGATGACGCAGTCCTCGCAGGCCGTACTGAAGCACGCGGGCTGGTCACCCGACGACGTGGACCGCTTCTGCGCCCATCAGGCCAACGCCCGGATCGTCACAGCGGTCGGGGAGCGCGTACCGGTCCCCGGACCACGCCGGGTGACGAACATCGACCGGGTCGGCAACACCGGCGCGGCACCCATCCCCATCGCCCTGGCCGACGCGGCATCGAACTCCTCTCCCCCATCCCCCCATGACCCGTTCACCGTCTCGACCCGTCCCGGAAGGACGTATCAACCATGCCCCCGGTCCAGAGTGTCCTCACCACCGTGCTCGCCGAGAAGTTCGAGGTCTCCCCCGAGAGCGTCCTGCCGGACGCCACGCTCGAACGAGGAGCACGAGACCGCCAAACGCACCACCGTCGGCGCGCTGGTGGCCGTGCTCCACTCCAAGCGTTCCGAGCGGGATGCCCTGTGACCACAGGCGCGCACCGGCACGAAGTCGTCGTCACCGGCCTGGGGTTGATCACACCGGCCGGGGTCGGCAGGGAGGCCACCTGGTCCCGTGTCCTGGGGGGCCGTGCCACGGCGGCCACCGATCCCGAACTGAAGGGCTGCCCGGTCGACTTCTCCTGCCGCATCCCCGAGATGTCCCCCGAGCAGGGGCGCATCGGTGGTGGCAAGGCCTGGCTTCCCGGCCGTTCGCCCCGGACCGCGACGGCTTCGTCATCGCCGAAGCGGCCCGGGCCTGGTGTGGTGTCCATCCACACGCAGGGCCTGGCCGTGCTGCGTACGGCCCGCACCACCGGTCCGGTACCGCAGTCCAGGTCGGATGCCGGACATCCCGCTGACACGGCGACGGCGCGCGTGACAGGGTCGGCGGTGATCGAAGACAGCAGCGGCGAAGGGGGCTTCCGTGGACACGCAGACGTGGGACACGCTGGTCAGCTCGATGAAAAGCACCTATGTCAACGGAGTGGGCGAGGGCGCGGTGCCCAGGCCGGTCATCATGCCGTTGGTGCGAGGCGAGCTGGTCGGGCTCATCTGGGTCCGCCCCACCAAGCCCGGCGCCGACACGCTGACCGGTATCGCGGCACTGTCGAACATCGCCGCGGCGGCCTGCGCGGACGAGGTCGTCCTCGCCTGGGAGACCCATGACCTCGCCACCGGCGGCGGGCTGCCCGTCGTCGGCCCCGCCCCTTGCCTGAACCTGGTCCACGCCACCCCGGACGGTCATGTGCTGCATCAGTTCCCGTACGAAGAGGAGCGCCCGTCCCACGGCTCCGAGGAAGGGGCCACGACCGCTCTCGACTGGAAGCCGGCTCCCGCACCCCAGCCGGGCGGCGAACTGCCGCCACCCATTCGGGCCGCCGTCGACTACGCCTTCACCCCGATGGAACTGGACCACCCCAACCCCTTCGGCGTCACCGTCGTCCTGATGGAGGAGGACGGCTACACCGTGCGGCTGACCGACAGCTTCGACCACTGATCGTGCGGGGCCGTCGCCCGGGGCATGAACGCGGGGGCATGGACAAGGCCCCCTCTTCGCGTCCCGGTCACCGTACGAATGGGTCCGTGTGGCGCGCCAGTGAACCGTCCGGCCCCTAGGCTGAGCGTGCGCGGCAAGCCCGCGCGCCCTCAGCGGGCGGTCCGTGATCGCAGCACAGGAGGAACCTTGTCCGGTCAGTTCGAGGCGACAACCGAGATCAACCGCCCAGTCGAGGAAGTCTTCGCCTTCCTCGCCGCCGGTACGAACGACCCCAAGTTCAGCCCCAGGGTGCAGTCGATCACGAAGACGCCGGAGGGCCCGACGGCCGTGGGCACGGTCTTCACCAGCACGGTGAAGGACGCCGGCATGAAGACGGGCCGGAAGTTCCGGATCACCGAGTTCGAGCCGCCCCACCTGATCCGCTGGGCGGAAGTATCGAAGAACACGGTGACGGCTGACGAGGGTGGCTACGACCTCGAGTCGACCGGCACCGGCGCGACCCGTGTCAGGATCTTCAACGTCCTCTCCGGCCATGGCATCGGCAAGCTTCTGGTGGGCTTCGCGCTGAGTGCGGCCCGCAAGGACGCGGACGCCTTCGGCAAGCGGATCAAGGCGGCGGTGGAGGCTTCCTGAGGAACGCCGGTCTCAGGAGGCCTCAGCCGATTCCTGCCGGACGACGTTCGCGTGCCGCCCACGCCGGCCGTGCGTTCCCGCGTGCCACGCCTGGCCGTCCGCGCGGTGCCGGCGGTCCGTGGACGGGGCCGGTGCGAAATCCCGGCCGGTCAGCTGCCGTGAGGGGTGCGACTGGGGTGGCGCCGCGATGGGAAGCGACCGCCGCCCCCTTCGCGGTGCTCACGTCGTTCGCGGCGGGCCGACGCGTCGGACCGGTGCGGTCCCGCCGGGGGCTGCGGCGCACCGCGGCCGCCGCGGGCGGGCCGGGCCGCGCTGTACCGGTGCTCGGCGATCCTTTCGGCGTGCTGGATGTTGAGCCGGTGGATCATGTAGGCCGCCACCGCGATGAGCCCCAGGCAGGCGAAAGCCGTCAGAAGGTCGTTCATGGCGGCCGCCTCACATTCCGACGATCAGGCGACTGGCCCGGCTGTCCGGACCGGTCTGTTCCGAAATGGCCGCGGCGGCCGCCGAAGCGCCGCCTTCGTACTCCCACGCCTCGTCCGGCCCCAGCGGCCGGTCGGCCACGGAGTCTCCGTGCAGGGCCTCGTCCGCTGCCATGAGCGCGCTCGCGGTCGACGGCGGACCGTCATGGTCGGAAGCGGCTCTCATCAGCCGGGCCGCCGACGCCGCCCCGGTCTCGGGCGGGATGATCAGGAGATCCCAGCGGCCGGTGCCGTAGGAGAGCAGCAGCAGCTTGTGCGGGTCGATCTCCAGGGTGAACCATCCGACTTTGACGACGTGGCCGTCCACGGGAACCTTGTGCGGGATGACCGGCCAGTATCGCGGGTTGACGGCGATCCGGGTGATGCGACCCCACAGAGGGTCCAGCGTCTTGACCAGGGCGGGCAGTTCACTCAGCAGATCCCGGGAGCGCGGCCACCAGGCACCGTCCAGAAGTCCGCGGGAGGCGCCGTCGGTCTTGAGGGCAAGACGCGCGGCAGCCGGGGCGGCAACGGGCTCGACGTGCGGCAGAGTTGGGTACAAGGTCGCCGACATGATGCGGACCCGTCTCCGGGCCACGTCTGCGGCGACCCGGGTTTCGTGTCTCGCCGAGGACGACCCGACATGGAAGCCGGTGCGCGAAGTGCCCTCGGTACTCGCAACATTACTCCGCGCATGCCCGAGGCGGGGCGTCGCGGCCGTCCGGATGTCGAACAGTCGTGGTGCGATCTCCCGTGTACTGCCGGGGCGCGAGCCGGAGTTCGCCGGACGGAGGTCCGGGCGGGGCGGAGAGGCGGCGGGCCTCGCCCGGTCCTCGAAGTGACGAGGCCCTGCGCCGGACCGTCGGGCCGCCGTCCGCCCGAGGTCCGTGGCGTCGTGGTGGTCACGCGATCCGGCAGGCCCCGTTTCGGAGCGTGCGGGAGTACGGTGGAGAGTGCGGGGACTCTTCCCATGTCGCTGTCCGGACCTCCTATGTCGCTGTCCGGGGCGGACCCGTTCTCACGACTCCCATTCACAGGGGCAGCCCCTGACCCCGGCCGCGCCACCCGCACCGAGGCCGAGGAGTTCCGCATGCCTCTCATCTCCACCCCCTCCACGACGGCCGGTCCGTCGGACGGTCCCTCTCCGCCTCAGGTCTACGACGGGACGTCACCCTTCCCGCCGGACGGCTCGGTGCCCGCGCGCGGCGGCGGGGAGCGGCTGTACGTGACGGTGACGGCGGTGATCGTGATCCTGCCGTTCGTGGCGCTCGGTCTGGCCGGCTGGCTGCTGTGGGGACGCCTCATCCATCCCGTCGACGTGCTGCTCGCCGCCGTCCTCTACACGGTCACCGGCCTCGGCGTCACGGTCGGCTTCCACCGCGGCCTCACCCACGGCGGATACCGGGCCGTCCGCCCGGTGCGCGTGGCGCTCGCGGTGGCCGGTTCGATGAGCTTCCAGGGCGACGTCATCGGCTGGGTCGCCACGCACCGCCGTCATCACGCCTTCACCGACCGGCCCGGTGACCCGCACTCCCCGTACCGCTACGGCACGCACCTGCGGGGCCAGCTGCGCGGACTGTTCCACGCGCACGTCGGCTGGCTGTTCCGCAACGAGGCCACACCGGCGGAGCGTTACGCCCCCGATCTCCTCGCCGACCGCGACATCCGGGCCGTCGCCCGGGCCTTCCCGGCACTGTGCTTCCTCACCCTCGCCCTGCCCTTCGGACTGGGCTGGGCGATCGGCGGCACCTGGGTGTACGGCCTGACCGCCCTTCTGTGGGCGGGCCTTGTGCGCATCGCGCTGCTCCATCACGTGACCTGGAGCGTCAACTCGCTGTGCCACATGATCGGCGAACGCCCGTTCCACACCAGGCGCCACGACAGGGCGACCAACCTGTGGCCGCTGGCTCTGCTGTCGTTCGGCGAGAGCTGGCACAACCTCCACCACGCCGACCCGACGAGCGCCCGCCACGGCGTGGACCGCGGCCAGATCGACCCGTCGGCCGCCTTCATCCGCGTCCTCGAACGCCTCGGCTGGGTGTCCGAGGTGCGCTGGCCGACCCCGGAGCGCGTCGGCGCCCGTCGCGTCTGAGTCAAAGTCTCATCCATGCAAGGCAGTTGGCAGGAGCGCCTCGATGACCACCGCACTGCAGCCTCCGCTTCCCGTCCACCCCCTCCTCCGTCTGCGCCTGGCGCCTCACGGCGGCCTGCCCCGGGCCGTCGACGGAGCGTGGTGGCCGCGGTCGTACGATCTGCTCGCCGAACTTCCCCAGCTGCTCGCCGGGTTGCCTCGCGCGTGGGGCCACATCAGCAGCGTCACGGTCAGCGGGGCCGCGTGGTCAGCGCTGCCCGGCCGCATCCTCGTCGGCGAGCAGGCCGTGCGACTGCACAGGAGCCCGACGGCATCCACTCGGCACTCCATGATCCTGCTCGCTCCCGGACGGGGGCGCTGGGACCTGCTGGTCGTGGCTCCGGATACGGCCTCGGAGGCCGCCGAGCCCCTCATGGCGGCCGCGGCGGGCCTCACGGCCGATCCCACCCGCGATGGACCGCCCTGGGGATCGCCGGTGGGCTGACGGCCAGGGCGGTGGCGCGGGCCGTCACCTGACCGGCACCGGTCGCTCGGGATAGCCGGTGCCGGGCTCGTCCGACAAGGGCAGGGTGTCGACCTGTTCCGCCGCCATGAGGGCGGTCGCGGTCGGCGCCGGGCCGGTGCCGGCGCTCGCGGCGGACATCAGCCGGGCCGCCGCGGGGGCGCCGGTCTCCGGGGGGATCACCAGGAGATCCCAACGGCCCGACGTGGAGGAAAGCAGCAGGATCTTGTGCGGGTCCTGCCCCGAAGTGAACCAATCGACCTTCACCGCCCGGCCGTTGACGAGAACCCTGCGCGGGATGATCGGCCAGCGGCCGGGATCGACGGCGATCCGGGTGATCCGCCCCCACAGCGGATCCAGCATCTCTGCCAGAGCGGAGAGTTCGGGCGTCAGATCATGAGAACGAGGCCACCAGGCACCGTCCAGTTCGGCACGCCCTCCTGACGGAGTCACCGGTTTCAGGGCGAGGCGCACGGTCGGGGCGGCCCTGAAGGGCGTTGGCCGTGGCGGGGGTTGACCGGCGGTCGCGTACATCGCGCGAACCCGTCTCCGGGCCGCTGTTCTCGAGCGATCGCCCGGCGCTTGTGACTCACCGGGAACGACACCGGCATCGGGGCCGGTGCGCGGAATGCTCCCGATGACCTCACGCTACTCCTGGGAAAGGCCGAACGGACCGTTCCTGGAGGCCGGCTCACTTCCGGTCGGAACGCGTTGCCGGGGAGCGGCTGGTCTCCAGCCAGGAGCGCGCCGGTTCCGCCGGGTGATCGGTGTCGACGGTGAGCTGGAGCCGCGTACCCCCGTCGGTGCTCGCGGGATAGCTCCGCTGCTCGGTGGCGTCGAAGCATCGTCGAAGCACTTCCGCCACGCGACGGGCGACATCCGGGGACGCCGCGACGATGTGTACCTCGGCATGTCCGTCCGAGCGCGATTCCGATGACTGCATGGCGACCTCGTCGTTCGGGGCAGAGATCAGCTGACCGGATCTTTCACTCTACTCCCGCGTGCCCCGCAGGACCCGCCCTGCCAGGCGTGAGCGGCCCGGAAACGGCGGCGATCAGCCTCCGTGCCCCTCGGGCCGGACCGGTGCCGGGATGGCCGCGGTGTCGAAGCCCCCCGAGATGATGCGTACGGCGAGGTCGGAGAGCCGCAGATGCCGGGAGCGCGCGTAGGACCGGAAGGCGGTGAAGGCGTCGTCGACAGAGGTGTCCCAGCGTTCCGCCAGCACTCCCTTGGCCTGCTCGATCAAGATACGGCTGGTCAGCGCGGTCTCCAACTGACTGTTCTCGACGTGCGACTGCTCCAGCGTGCGCTGCTGCAGGATCGCGATGGTCGCCACGTCGGCGAGTGCCTGGGAGAGCGCGATGTCGTCGTCACCGAGGCGGTCCCGGGTGGTGTGGAAGAGGTTGAGCGCGCCGACGACCCGGTTGCGCAGGCGCAGCGGGATGGCGTGCGTGGTCACATACCCCGTCTCGCGGGCCCGCGCGGCGAACCGCGGCCAGCCGGCGGTCGTCTCGGTACGCGACAGGTCGATGTTCGTCCGGGCCGTGCCGGAGCGGTAGCACTCGACGCACGGACCCTGGTCGTGCTGGAGGGCGAAGAGTTCCAGGAGGCGGGTGTGCTCGTCCGAGGCGGCGATGACCTGCAGTTCGCCGTGCGCGTCCGCGAGGAGGATCCCGGCCGCGGACACGTCGAGCAGCTCGACGCAGCGCGCCGACAGCCGGTGCAGGAGGTCGATGACGTCGAAGTCCTCGACGAGGGAGTCCGCGACCTCCACGAAGGTCTCGGCCAGACGTCGTTCGCGTGTCATGCCGATCATCCCTTTCCACCGTCGGGCGCATACGGCCCGCTCTTGTCGTCGTCGAAGTCGTCGTTGAAACGGAGCCTGCGGGCGACGACGTCTTCCGCGACCTCGCCGAGGGGGCGCTCACTGCCATAAGCACGGGCACGCAGGCGCAGGAGGGCCACGTCCATGGGCACGCCCAGCTGCACGCTGATCATGCCCGTGGCCTGGTGCACGACCGCACGATGCAGCCCGGAAGGCCACTGGAGCACGATGCCGAGACCGGACACATCGCCATCTCCACTCGCCCCTCCGCGTTGCTCCACGTTCAGGAAGGCGCCGGTCAGCGCCGCCGCCAGGGCGGTCGCGTCCGCGCACTGCTGCTCACTCAATCGCCGGTCCTTGTCGCACAGCACGGTCAGTACGCCGACCCGGACGGCCCCCACGCCCAGCGGAAAGCAGCACACACCGTGCACGCCGATCTCCCGTGCCAGCGGCAGCAGCACCGGCCATCGCCCGGGGTGCACCCGCCGCAGGTCCGGCTCCAGCACGGTCAAGCCGGTACGGACCGCGTCCGGCCCCGGGCCCTCGCCCAGCGTGAACTGGAGTTCTTCGAAGCGCTCGCTCGGCCCGGGCCGGCACCAGAGCGGCTCGGCAGCCCGGTCCTCACCGACCAGCAACGACAGCGCGACACCCTCGGCGCCCAGCGCCCGCACGCACACCAGTGCCGGATCGCCGCCGCCCCGGCGCAGCGACCGCAGCGCATCGGCCATGCCGTCGCTGATCACCGTGCTCCGCTCCTTCCCGGCCGGGAGTCCTCGGTGCGAGATACCGCCCGGCTCCCGACGTACCTCACGTGTCCCGGTCCGCCGGCGCACGGTCGGCGGTAAAGCCCTGCCACGCGTCCTGAGCGTTCGCGTAGCGCGGGAACCGCTCCAGCAGATCGCCGGCCCGGAACACGAGACCCGGGCCCGGCCGGGTGTGTACGACGCGGACCCATCCGAGCCGCTCATGGCACTCCTCCCACGCCGCGCACAGCGGGGCCAGGACGCTGCCGTCCATGAACGTCACGCCGCGCAGGTCCACAATGAGGAACAGCCGCCCGGTGCCGTGCCGGGCGTTCTCCAGGTCATGCGCGAAGGCGGCCGCGGTCGTCAGATCCAGCTCGCCTTCGGCCCGGACCACGCGCAACTCGTCGAACAACTCGGGATGCGGGCCCATGCGTCCCAACTCCTCTGCAGGCGGGATGGCTTTCGCCTTGCGCAGTGCCTCTGTTGCGCGGAACGAGACTGCACGGAGAGGGCCGGGGACACGGGCGGGCCGTAGGCCCAGGGTACCGCCGGGGAGGAGAGGGCGGTCACTGTTCTCCAGGTACGGATCAGTGGGCCCCGGATCGGGACAGCGGCCCGCGGGCGGCGACCGCTGTCGATACGCCCGTATCGCCGCTGCCGGAGCGCGGCGGGCGCTCGCGGGCCGCACCGCAAGCCCCGTCCGTCACCCATGCATCAACCACGGCGATTCGGCCATCCGTTCGCGGCCACCGGCCCCCGTATTCCGGAAGGCCGCGACCGGCTCTCCCCGCCGCGCATGGATTCCGATGCGGCCGAAACACGTGTGTTCGATATCGCGGTACCTGTCGTTGAGTCATCTGAAGTCGTCTTCATCCCCATCAAATCGCCCAGGGAGACGAGCAGTTGACCTCAATGTCCGCGTCCGTTCCACCGCCGCCGCCCGCCGAGATCACGTACTCCGGGCAGTACTCCGTGAATCCGCTCGGCGAAGTCAGCTTCCGGGCCCTGTGCTCCCAGCTCCCGCGCGTCCTCGGCCGCATCACCGGCATGGCCTGGCGGATCGACCGTCGCGCCGTACTCCTCATCCTCGCCTGCCAGTTGGCCACGGGCGTCACCGCCGCCGTGCTGCTGGCCGCCACGGCGAGGGCCATGTCCCCCATCCTCGCTGGCGGAGCGGTGTCGGACCGCCTGTACGAGGCGCTTCCGGCCCTGGCCGTCGTGGCCGGGGCGAGCGCGGTCGCCCGGCTTTCGGTGGCCGTGGCCGCGTACGCCGAGCGGCGCATCACCCCGCGACTGACGACGATCACGGACTCGGCGCTGGTCGAGGCCGTCTGCCGGGTCGAAGCGTCGGCCTACGCGGTGGACGGCTTCTCCGACCGTCAGGAAGCCGCAGAGATGGGAGTGATGCGCACGCATGTCATGGTCATGGATGCCCAGCGCTTCCTGTCCGCCCTGATCAGGATGGTCACCGCCGGCGGCGTCCTGTCCGTGCTCAACCCCCTGATGCTGCCGCTGCTCCTCCTGGCCGTCACCCCGGCCGGCGTCGGCGCGGTCCTCACCGCGCGGGTCGACTACGAGATCCACTACGCGAACGTCGCCGACCGCAACGTCCGCGGGATGACGCGCTGGTGGGCCACCACACCGAAGTACGGCGACGAGGTCCGCGCCAACGGAATGACCGACTACCTCCTCTACTGGTACCGGGCCCTCTCCGAGCGGGTCGACCGACGCACGCTCGCCGCCGCGCCCCGGACTCTGCGGATCGCGGTGCTGTCCTCCCTGGCCGGCGGAGCCTTCCTCGGGGCGGCCTGGGGCGTGCTCGCCTGGCTGGCCGTCACGGAACGGATCGCGCCCGCGATCGCCGCCACCGCCGTCGTCGCCGTCCAGACCACCCTGGCCGCGCTGTCCCAGGTCGTCATCAACGGCGCCGCCGTGTTCCACACCAGCCTGTACCTCGGCGACATGCAGGCGTTCTTCGACGACGCCGCCGACCGCGCGCCCAAACGAGGGCAAGCGGTCATCGAGGCGCCGCTGGAGGAGATCCGGCTGGACGAGGTCACCTACCGGTACCCGGGCACATCGAAGCCCGCGGTCGACGGCGTCTCCCTGACCCTGCGGCGCGGCGACATCCTCGCCATCGTCGGCGTGAACGGCTCGGGCAAGAGCACTCTGACCCGGCTGATCACCGGGATCTACCTCGCCGACAAGGGCCGGGTCACCTGGAACGGCACCGACCTCGCTCACGCCGATCCCGCCACGGCCTGGAACTGCACCGGTCTCGTACCGCAGATCTTCGCCCAATGGCCCCTCCGGGCCCGCGAGAACGTGAACCTGGGCCAGCCCAGGTCCGCCGACGACCACCACGTGTGGGACGCCGTCGAGGCGGTGGGCATGCGCGAAGCCATCGAGGAACTCCCCGCCGGGCTCGACACCCTTCTCGCGCGCGAGATCTTCGGCGGCGCCGAACTCTCCGGCGGCCAATGGCAGCGCCTGGCCTGCTCCCGGGCCCTGTACCGGCGGCCCCCTCTGCTGATCCTGGACGAACCCACCTCGCAGATGGACCCGCGAGGCGAGCACGGCATCTTCGAGAAGATCAAGACCATCTCCGGGGACCGGATCACCATCGTGGTCACGCACCGGCTGGAGAACACCCGGATCGCCGACCGCATCGTCGTCATGGAACAGGGCCGCCTCACCGAACAGGGCACGTACGACGACCTCGTCCACGCCGGTGGCACCTTCGCCGATCTCCTGCGCCTGTCCCAGGAACGCTGAACGCCCGACCGGTTCACGCACGCCCACCGCCCCGGTTCACACCATCACCGCCTGCCCCCCTTCACGGCACCGCTTCCCGACGCGCTTTCCGGGTTCGCGCGACACGAAAGGACCCTCTCCGTGACCGACACGAGCGCCTCCGGACCCCCGATCAGTCCTCGCACCATCGAGGTGCACGGCACAGCCGCCCTTCTCGTCGACGACTCCGGGCGCTATCTGCTGCACCTGCGTGACGCGAACAAGCCCATCTGGCGCCCTGGGACCTGGGCCCTGCTCGGCGGGGGCACCGAGCCCGGCGAGACGTGTGCCGAGGGCATCGCCCGCGAGCTGTACGAGGAGACCGGCCTCACCGTCCCCGACCTGACCCCCTTCGTCATCCAGGACACCCTCGACGCGTCCGGCACGCTCACGGACCGTGCCCTCGTCTACCGGGGCACCCTGAACCGGCCCGCCCACGAGATCCCGCTCCGCGAGGGCATCCAGCTCCGCTGGACCCACGCCGACGAGACGGCGGACATGACCATGGACCCGGGGGCGGCGGCCGTCATCCGCGAGCACCGGAGGCACCCTCTCCCCCGCCTCGACAGCAGCGGCACACCGCCGACCGTGCTCGTCCGGGAGGAGAGCGAGCACCGCGGGCGCAGCATCGTCGGCGCCCATCTCGTCCTCGTACGTGACGGCGCGGTCCTGCTCGGCAGACGCCACCCTGACAGCGGCTTCGCGCCATCGACCTGGCACGTACCGGCCGGACACCGCGAACAGGGGGAATCCGCGCTGGCGTGCATGGTCCGAGAGACCTCGGAGGAAACGGGCATCACCATCGCGGCGAGCGACCTCGCCCTCGTGCACACCGTGGATCAGCACAACCCCTGGAGCCCCGTCCCCCGCGTGCAGTTGTTCTTCGCCGCCTCCCGCTGGAGCGGTGAGCCCGAGGTCCTGGAACCCGACCGGTGCACGCAGTGGCGGTGGTGGCCGCTGGACGCGCTCCCCGACCGGCTGGTCGACTACACCCGCACGGCGCTCGCCGCCATCGCCCGCGGAGAGTCCTACACGCACCTGGGCTGGACGGAATGAACTCCGCCGCCAGGTCGGACGACAACCGCCTCGGCGTGCTGG
The DNA here is from genome assembly GCF_042737005.1 of Streptomyces sp. NPDC060027. Taxonomy (NCBI): domain Bacteria; kingdom Bacillati; phylum Actinomycetota; class Actinomycetes; order Kitasatosporales; family Streptomycetaceae; genus Streptomyces; species Streptomyces sp. NPDC060027. Next base: position 30,571 of record NZ_JBHWVI010000020.1, on the reverse strand, counting down.
GCCCCGTCCGGGCACGGAGCGTTGGGCGCCGGAGCGGCGCCGCGACGTCGACCACACCCGACACCGCCGGACCGATCGGCGCGGCCGACGCCGAGACCGCCACCACGGGGCCGCCCCGGCCCGCCGGAGCGTCACCGCGTGGGGTCCGTGGCCCGGGACCGCCCGGTCGGCCGGGAGCTCGGGCCGGGCGGGGCGGACGGGTCACCCGGTGAGCGGCCGGCGGGCTCGGGCTCGGGGGGTGCGCGCAGTTCGCAGAGCACGGACCAGGCGACCGACACCATCGGCACGGACACGACGGCGCCGATCACACCGGCCAGGATGCTGCCCGCGATGACGGAGAGGGCCACGACCACGGGGTGCAGCCGAACCGCCCAGCTCAGGACGAGCGGGTGCAGTACGTGACCCTCCAACTGGCCGATGACGACGATCAGGGCCAGCACCACGATCGCGACGACGGGTCCTCGGGTGGCCAGGGCGACGACGGTGGCCACGCCGAGCGCGACGGGCGAGCCCACCAGGGGGATGAACGCCGCGAAGAACTCCAGCAGCGTCAGCGGCAGTGCGAGGGGGACACCCAGCACGTAGAGGGCGATTCCCACGAGCACGGCGTTGGTGGCCGCCACGATGATGATGCCGCGCGTGTACCCGGCGAAGGTCCGCCAGGCCGCCCGCCCCGCCCGGTTCAACGGATCCCGCGCTCTCCCCGGCATCAGCGCCTGGAACCAGCGCCAGAACCTGTCCCCGGAACGGATGAAGAACAGCGAGCAGAAGAGGGCGAGCACCAGGCCGGTGATGAACTCGACCGCCCGGCCCGCGCCACTGAGGGCGCTGCTGATCAGCACGGAGCGGTGCTCGGAGACGAAGGTGGCCACCTTGCCCTGGAGATCCGACAGCACCGCGTGGCTCACATGGAAAGGGGAGGCCTCCAACCAGGGTTCGATCCGCCCGAGGCCCCCGGCGAACTCATGGCCCAGACGACCCGACTCGCCCGCCACCTGGCTGCCGATCAGCGCCATCACTCCCAGGACCAGGAGGATGCTTCCCATGATGCTCACGATCACGGCCACGGTCCTCGGCATGTGACGCGCCAGCAGATCGGCGAGCGGACGCAGGACCGCCGTCACGACCAGGGCGAGGAACAGCGCCACGGCGACGAGCTGCAACCTGCCCAGCAAGGCGAAGATCACGTAGACGGCCGCTCCGAGGACGAGCAGCCGCCACGCGTACGCGGCGGCCACGCGCAGCCCGTGACTCACCACCGCTCCGTCACCGTGTCCGGCGCCCCGCCGCACAGCGGCACCGGCGGTACGCGCTCGCGCCACCGACCGGGCGCCGCGGGAGGAACGGTTCCCCACGACGACGTACCGCATCCGGCGCCCGCCGCGACCGGTGCCGGGCAGGTCCGGCCGCCGGTGAGAACGGCGCGATCCGGCGTTCACCTGTGTGCCACCGTCCTCCCGACGTCGGGGCCGTCCGCCACGTGTGCCCCTATGGGAACCGCCGCGCGACGCCGGGGGAACGGGCGACCGGGCGGCGCAGACCGTCGATCACGCGGGCGTCCTGGCCAGCGTGGTGTCGCGCACCGGGCCCCGCAACCCGGGACACGGACGGTGGGCGGCGCCGAGCGGCGGTCCGGCGCGCCGCTCGCGGGGCCGCCCGGATGACCCGCCGCCGACGCTGCGGGGGACGAGCCCGGCCTGCGGAGGACGCGTCGGCGCCCCCGGCCGTGGCGGCCCAGGACGCCGGCGGTCTCCGTACGGCGAGCCGACCGGGGCAGCTCGGCACAGGAGTGTCGTGTCCGCACACACGTCCCCGCGCGAGCGGCCGCGGCCGCCGGCCGCACGCACTAGCCGATGGCCGCGAACGTGATCGTGATCGGGTCCTGCTCCAGGCCGGTGTTGCCGACGCTGAACACATGGCCGGTGAAGTCCAGACCGCTGAGGGTGTTGTCGCTGATCGTCTGCGTCGCGGTGGTGCCGTCACCGTTGCCGTTGCCGGCGTCACCGTCGGCCGCGGCGGTGCCGGCCAGGCCGACCAGGGCGACGACAGCGATGGCGGGGAGGGCGAGAGCCGTTCTGATGCGCATGAGTGCGTTCCTTCGCAGTCGGTGGTTCTGCAGTTCCACCACCAAAAGCGATCTCCCGCCCGACACGCGCGGATTGAGCCGTCCCTTGGCGCGCCGCCCCGCGCCGGTGCCGGTCACCGCGCCCGCCCGGACCGAGGCGGCTCCCACCGCGCCGGTCCGGCCCGAGGCACTCTCCGTAGCAGACAATGCCATTAATGTCATTTACGGCATTCCACCCTATATTGGGTCTGTGATCAGGCGGCTGGACCTACTCGACACCGCTGACGACGACATCACGGAAAGCGAGGTCTTCCGGCTCGCCCTTCAACACTCCATCGCGGAGCTGGGCTGTGTCGGCGGGGCCGTCTATCTGCGGGGCCCCATGTCGGCTCTGCGTCTGGTGTCCTCCACCGGACTGCCGTCGTCGCTCACGCGGGCATGGGAGATCGTCGACCAGGACGGGCCGACGGCGACGGCCCGTGCCGTGCGCTCGGCCGAGAACGTATGGGTGGCCGCTCTCCCCGCCGACCTGGTCGAACCCGACGCGCCGCTCCTGTCGCGGTCCGGCTGGTTCTCCGTGCCGCTGGTCGACGAGAACCGTGCCATCGGCGCGATCACCTGCCTCACCGGGGACAACGAGGAGCCCACGCCCGCCCAGTGGACGTTCCTCACCTCGGTGGCACGATGGACCATGAACCGTGTGAGGAGGATGCCGGAGCCCGCCCGCCTGCGCACCGACCTCGACTTCACTCCGGTCGGGTCCTGGGAGTGGGACGTGCGCACCGGCGAGCTGCTGTGGGACGAGGCGGCGATGACGGTCTACCAGACCGATCCGGCGGCCTTCGTCCCAGGCGTCGAGAGCTGGATGAAGGTGGTGCACCCCGACGATCTGCCGAGCACGCTGGCGGCGGCGGAACGCACCATCCGGACCCACGCTCCCTTCGAGGCCGAATACCGGGTCCGGCGCGCCGACGGGGGCTACACGTGGACGCGGGCGTCCGGTCACGTCGTACTCGACGACGAGGGCCAGGTCGCGCGCATCATCGGCAAGGGCTGGGCCAGCGACGCCGCGCGCTCCACCCGCGACACCCTCAGCCGCGCCCTGCAGCACATGAGCGACGCCTTCCTGTCCGTGGACGACGACTGGCGCATCACCTTCGCCAACCTGGAGGCGGAACGCGTCCTCGGTTCGGAGGACGAACAGCTCTTCGGACGTGACCTGTGGGACCTGCCCGCCCTGCGCCGGATGTCCGAGCTGGAGGAACGGTGCCGGCGTGGTGCCGCGCAGTCCACGGCCACCGGCTTCGACGTCACGATGGCCGACACCGGCCGCTGTTACGACCTGCGGCTCGTCCCCGTGCCCAGCGGTCTCACCCTCTACTTCACCGACGTCACCGACCGGCGCCGCCGCGAGGCCGAGCAGGTGGCGGCCATCCGGACCGCGGCCGAGCGGGCGAGCCGGACGGTGGAGCTGACCACGCAGCTCGCCGCGGCGACCACCTCGCAGGACGTGGTGAAGGCCGTCGCCCACCGTGTCCTGCCGCCGTTCGACGCCCAGGGACTGCTCGTGCTCGTCATCGAGGAGCAGAGGCTGGTGCACATCGGGTCCGTCGGCTATCCGAGCTCCTTTCTGCGGCACATGCGCGGAGCGCACGGCATGGAACTGTCCTCTGCCGATCCCGCCGGGCAGGCGGTCCTGACAGGAGAAGCCCGTTTCTACTCGTCGCGGCAGGAATGGGCCTCGGCGTTCCCGGACGGCGAGCACCAGCCTCCGACGGACAAGGAGGCCTGGGCCTTCCTTCCGCTGACGGCCTCCGGCCACACCTTCGGCGTGTGTGTCATCGCCTTCGACACCGCCCGGCGCCTCACCTCCGAGGAACGCACCCTGCTCATCACCATCAGCGCGCTCGTGGCGCACGCTCTGGAGAGGGCACGGCTCTACGAGGCCGAACTCACCCGCTCGCAGGAGCTCCAGCAGGCGCTGCTGCCCCTGCGACTGCCCACCGTGCCCGAAGTCACCGCGGCGGCACGATACTTGCCGGCCGGGGAGACCTCCGACGTGGGCGGGGACTGGTACGACCTGATCCCGCTGTCCGCGGGCCAGGTGGCCCTGGTCATCGGCGACGTGATGGGCCACGGTCTGCCCGAGGCCGCGACCATGGGACGCCTGCGCACCGCGCTGCACACCCTGGCCGCTCTGGAACTGCCTCCCGACGAGATCATGGGCCACCTCAACGACATCGTCGGCGCCCTCGGCGAGCACGCGTACGCGACCTGCCTCTACGCGCTCTACGACTCCACCGACGGGTCCTGCACCATGGTGCGGGCGGGGCATCCACCGCCGCTCGTCGTACGGCCCGACGGCAGCGCCTACTTCCCCGAGGTCGCCGCCAATCCTCCCCTCGGCGCCGCGTTCCCTCCGTTCGAGACGACGGAACTGAAGCTGTCGGCGGACAGCCTTCTGGTCCTCTACACCGACGGACTCGTGGAGTCACCGCAACGCGAGATCGACCTGGGCATGACCCAGCTCGCCGATCTGCTCCCCCGCAACGCCTGCTGTCCGGATCTGGAGGAGCTGTGCGACACGGTCACCGCGGGCCTGCTGCCGGACGGGCAGCCCGCCCACGACGACGCCGCCCTGCTGATCGCACGCCTGCACACGGTGGCCGACCGGCAGATGGCTTCCTGGGACCTGTCGGAGGGCCCGGAGGCCGCGGGTGAGGCCCGCCGCCATGTTCGGGAACAGCTCGCTCAATGGCATCTGGACGACCTGGTCATGACGACGGAGCTGCTGGCCAGTGAGCTCGTCGGCAACGTCATCCGCCACGCCAGGGGGCCCATCGGGCTGCGGCTCCTGTGCAGTGGGACGCTCGTCTGCGAGGTGTCCGACGCGAGTCTGACCATGCCCCGCATCCGGCGCGCCTCGGAGACCGACGAGGGGGGCCGGGGGCTCCAGCTCATCAGCGCCCTGTGTGAACGCTGGGGAAGCCGGTACACCACGGAGGGCAAGGCCATCTGGACCGAGCAGGCGCTCCCCGGCGCGGAAGAGCCGACGGACGGGGATCTGTCCGGGGAGGCTGCGGACTGAGAGGCTGATCGTGCATTCCGAAGGTGTTTAATTCTCTTGACGCTTCCGCAAGGGCGGTGCTCTGCTCCCTGCCATGACGACCCTGACGCAGTTACGGCCCGCCCCGGTCATCGACGAGACGGCCCGGCTCCTGACCGAGCACTATGTCTTCCCGGAAACGGCCGAGCAGCTGGCGGAACTGCTGCGGCGGCGCCTCGCCGAGGGCGCCTATGACGTCGAAAGCGCCGAAGAGCTGGGCCGGTTGGTCACCGCGGACCTGCAATCCGTGAACGGCGACCGGCACTTGAGACTGGCGTACCACGCCGAGCCGGTGCCCAAGGAGCAGGGTGCGGCCGCCCTGGCCGCCCTGCGCCGGAACTTCGACACCTCGCTGGGCGGCGCGCGCCGCGTGGAACTGCTCGAGGGAGGGGTGGCCGTGGTGGAACTGGCACCGTCGCTGTTTCCTCTGGAGTGGGCGGCCGAACCGCTGGGGGCCGCGCTCACCCTGGCCTCGAGCGCCCGGGCGCTGATCCTGGACCTTCGCGCCAACCGGGGCGGTGACCCGGACACCGTCGCCTTCGTCTGCAGCTATCTGCTGGACGATCGCACCCACCTCAACACCATGCAATGGCGGGACGGCGACCGCAGCGAGCAGTCCTGGACCCTGCCGCACGTCCCCGGCGCGCGCTTCGGCGGCACCAAGCCGTTGTACGTGCTGTGCAGCGACCACACCTTCTCCGCCGGGGAGGAACTCACTAACGACCTGCAGCAGCTCGGCCGCGCCGTCGTCGTCGGCGAGCGCACCGGCGGTGGGGCGCACCCGCGTGAGGGCTGGACGGTGCACCCTCACCTGGAGGTTGCCATCCCGGTCGGCCGCGCGGTCAACCCCGTCTCCGGCACCAACTGGGAGGGCACCGGCGTGCAGCCGGACATCGCCTGCGCCGCCGCCGACTCCCTCGACCGAGCCTACGCGCTGGCCCTCGCGCGGCTGGCGGGCTGAAGCGGCGTGAACGGACTGCCCGGCGCTCGATGCGCAGGGCTGCCTGCATCAACGCCCCCCATCCGCATGGGTGGTCCTCCAAGGGGGCGCGGCCGAACAAGCGGTCCGGGCGCCTCTCAGCGCCGGACCGCTTGTTCGGTCTCGGGGTCGGACCACCCGCGCCTGCCAGGGGGCCGCCGACTCAACTGCGTGCGAACGCAAGGAGGTCGGCGTTGAACACCTCGGCGAACTTGGGCACCATGGCCAGGCCGTGCGGAGCGCCCGGGTACACCTTGTAGACCACGTCCTTGACGAGCTTCGAGGATTTCTCGCCGGAGGCCACGATGGGCACGATCTGGTCGTCGTCGCCGTGCACGATGAGGGTGGGGACGTCGATCTTCTTGAGGTCCTCGGTGAGGTCGGTCTCGGAGAACGCCTTGACGCAGTCGTAGGCGCCCTTGATGCCCACGGTCATTCCCCAGAGCCAGAACTCGTCCCGCGTGCCCTGGGTGACGGTCGATCCCTCGCGGTTGGCCCCGTAGAACGGGGCACTGAGATCCTTGTAGAACTGCGACCGGTCCGTCTCCACGCCTGTGCGGATCTCGTCGAAGACGTCGATCGGCAGGCCCTCGGGGTTGGCGTCGGTCTTGAGCATCAGCGGCGGGATCGCGCCGACCAGGACCGCCTTGGCCACACGGCCGGAGCCGTGCCGGCCGATGTAGCGGGTGACCTCACCGCCGCCGGTCGAGTGTCCGACCAGAATGACTTCCCGGAGATCCAGGGCTTCGATGACCGCCGCCAGGTCGTCGGCGTACGTGTCGAGGTTGTTGCCGTCCCAGGTCTGGCCGGAGCGTCCGCCACCGCGCCGGTCGTGGGCGATGGCCCGGAAGCCGTTGTCCGCCATCACCTTCATCTGGGCGTCCCAGGCGTCCGCGGTCAGCGGCCAGCCGTGGGAGAAGACGACGGGCTGGCCCGATCCCCAGTCCTTGTAGAAGATCTGCGTGCCGTCCTTGGCGGTGGCGAAGGGCATCTGTGGTTCCTCTCCAACTGGTACGGAATTCCACGCTTCACGCGATTGCGGTGCCCGCGCCGGGCTGCGAACGCCGAACCGCCACGCCACGGATCAGCGGTGGACGCACGGGGGCGACGGAGCGGTCGGCAGCACGGAATGACCGGAATGAGCACGTCGTCCGCATTACTCTAGCCGAGGGACCACGCTTCGGCGCGTCGGGCAGTCACCGCCTCCGAGGCCGCCCGAAGCGCTGATCCGCCGGAGCGATCTCGCTTGTTCCGGCGCCCCCGGTTCGCCGGTTTCCGTATCCTCCGGTCGCGCCCGGGCGTTGGCGCGGTGTCCGAATCGATCATCGAGTCCGGAGCCGGGGGGCCGCGGACCTCGGCGGCGCCTTGACGGGGACGGCCGGACCGTCCGCTGTCACGTCGCCGGTCCGACCCCGCCCCGTCCGCCGCCGTGCCCGAAGAGGTCGCCCGCCACCACGCCGCGGGTGGAGAAGGTGACGGGTTCTCCCGGCAGGAAGTCTCCCGGCGGGATGCCGGGGTGGTGCCCGTCGCGTGGTGACGCGTGCCCGGATCGCGGACCGAGTGCCAGACGGGAGACGATGCGATAGCGGTCTCCCCGGTAGATCGAGTGGACGTACTCCACCGGCCGGTCCCGGGCGTCCGAGGTGAGGCGTTCGAAGAGGAGGGCCGGGGACAGCTCCGGCACATCGAGCAGGCCCGCCTCGTCGCGGGTGACCACCGTGGGCTCGATCGACTGGACGGCCTCACTGACCTGGATTCCGTGCCGTTCCCCGAGGTGTTCGTACAGGTCGCCGTTCTCCAGCTCGTCACTGGTCAGGTCGGGTACCAGGTCGGCGGGGACGTGCAGGTACTCGATGGCCATGGGTGAGCCGTCCACCAGGCGGAGCCGTGCCACGTACCGGATTCGGGCGGCGGGCGAGATGCGCAGCCTGCGGCCCACCCGGGCGCCCGCCGGGAGCGTGCTGAATTCCAGGAGTCTGCTTGTCCAGGTGCCCGCGGCCTGGGGCAGGCTGAAGGTCTGCCGGTCCGACACCAGTTCCTGGGTGATCTTCTCCGCGGCCACGAACATGCCGCGGCCGTGCTCGCGCACCAGCAGTCCGGCGAGGACGAGTTGGTCCACCGCCGCCCGCAACGTGGGCCGGGAGACGCCGAGTTCGGCGCAGAGCGCGCGCTCGGAGGGAATGGCGTCACCGGGGCGGCGCCCCTCGATCAGTTCGAGGATCGCGTCACGGACTCTCTCACGCTTGAGTACCGCGCGGGAGGCGGCGGGATCGATCTCCATGCAGGACTCTCGTTCCTCGTCGGTACGGGCCAACTGGTATGGCTTCTGACCATAACTGGTCCGCTGGTCAACGGGGTCGACTCCGATCGGCGCCGCGACACAGATAACCCGAACCCTCCGACTTCGAGCAAGTCCCCTTGCTGACAAGGGGGTTGACGAGTGCAATGGTCTATGCCACTTTCATGCGACGCCAACTGGTAAGCCCGGCCGGCCAACTGGTCAAGCGCGGAATGTCTCCTCGTGTTCCTGAGTACCCCCACTCTCCCGCCCTCCGCGGGAGCCCCCGAAAGGAACTCACATGAGAAACCGTCCACCCACAGGCCGCCGTCGCGTGGCCCTCGCCCTGTCGGCTCTCCTGGGCGGCACCGCCCTGGTCGCCGTTCCCCTGAGCGCCCCCGCCGCCGCGGCCGGAGGTCTCGCCGTCCAGTACCGCACCAGCGCGAGCGGAGCCACCGCCGACCAGAGCGAGCCCTGGTTCAAGGTGCGCAACACCAGCTCCTCCTCGGTGCAGTTGAGCCAGGTGAGGATCCGCTATTACTTCAAGGCGGACTCGGCGAGCACCACCTATCGCTTCGCCTGTTCCTGGGCGGTCAAGGGGTGTGCGAACATCACCGGCACGTTCGGCACACTGACTCGTCCCACCGGAACGGCGGACCGGTATCTGGAGATCGGCTTCACCTCGGGGGCCGGCTCACTGGCACCGGGCGCCGACACCGGCGACCTGCAGCTTCGCTTCTACCAGTCCAACTGGCAGCGCGTGAACCAGGCGGACGACTACTCGTTCAACGCCGCGCAGACCTCGTACGCGGACTGGGGCAAGGTCACCGCTCAGCTCGCCGGGACCACCGTGTGGGGCACGGCACCGGAGGGCAACGACCCCACGGATCCGACCGACCCCACCGATCCGCCGACGGATCCGCCCGGTGGCGGCCAGGCCCTGTTCGACGACTTCACCTACTCGTCGTACACCGACCCCGCGATCTCCGCCCATGGCTGGAACGTCCGCTCCAACTCCGGCGGCCCCGGGGTCCCCGGCGCGACCTGGGACCCCTCCAAGGTCACCTTCCCGAAGGTGTCCGGCAACTCGGTGATGAACCTGGAGACCTCGACCGCGGGGACCGCCGCGTCCACCAGGCAGACCGAAGTCCTCACCAAGAGCACGAAGTTCAAGGACGGCACCTACGCGGCGCGGGTGAAATTCGCCGACGCGCCCCAGTCCGGCCCGGACGGCGATCGCCTGGTGCAGACGTTCTTCACCATCAACGACCTCAAGGCGCCCATGGCCGACGACTACGCCGAGTACGACTTCGAGTATCTGCCGAACGGCGGCTGGGGCGAGTCGGGCAACATCCTCTACACGACCTCCTGGGAGACGTACAACCCGGATCCCTGGCAGGCCGTCAACCAGCACACCGAGGCACGCCAGAGCTACGCCGGATGGCACGACCTGGTGCTCACCATCGACGACAGCAGCATCAAGTACTACATCGACGGACAGCTCTTCGGCACCCACGACGCCCAGTACCTGCCCGAGCGGCCGATGTCGATCAACTTCAACCAGTGGCTGATCGACCTCGCCGGACAGACCTCGACCACGTCCCGCGCCTACAACCAGCAGGTCGACTACGTCCTGCACGTCAAGGACCAGGCCCTCACCCCGGCCCAGGTGGCCGCGAAGGTGGCCGCGTACCGCGGTGCCGGCACCGCGTTCGTGGACGAGGTCCCGGCTTCCTGACGTCCCCGGTCGGCAGGGTCCCTCGTTCCGGCCGGGCCGCCGGTCCGGCCGGAACGGGTGCCCGGCCCCGGTTCGTCGACGTCGGAGCGGATCGGCGAACCCCGAGTGCAGCCCCGCCTCTTGGGCAGTAAGTGCTGTGTCATGGGCGACACGCGGGTTGGACGAGTCGCGGCCGGAGCACAGTAAGGAGGTGGAATGGACAAGCCTCCTCAGCACCACCATGGGTGCGCTCATCGCCCTCGCCGCGTCCGCGCTGGCGGAGCGGCGCCGTTGGCTGCGGGAGAGTGAGCAACGTACCCGGGACGACCGCCGCGCCGCCTACGTCGCCTTCCTCAACGCCACCGCGGAGGCGAGCGAGATCCTCATCAACATCGCCAGAGGACACGACCGCGACGAAACGGCGCTCGCCCGGGCCGGGACGGTCCTGCGCGACAGCAATGTGCTGCCCCGCCGACTGGAACTGTCTCTCGTGGCCGACGACCAGGTCGTCGAGCAAGCCACCCTCACCGTCGCACTGCTGCGCACCTACCGCGACACCGTCGCGCGCGGACTGACCTTCGACACCGAGGAGTTCCAAGGGGTGCGCAATGCCTTCAACGAACAACGCGACCGCCTCACCCAGCGCATGCGCGGCACGCTCTGAACGGGATCCCCGCCGGCGGGCGCACGGGCGCTCGCCGACAGGGACGCTCAGAGCCGGGCGCCGCGACCGGACCGGTCAGTGGTGCCCGGCTCCCTTGCCCAGACGCGCCAGCACCGCTCGCGCCATCGCTTCCTGGCCCTTGGCGTTGGGATGGGCCGGAGCGGCGGGAGAGGTCGGGCGCAGTGGTTCGATCCAGCGGTCTGCGGGCGCCTTGCACATGTCGTGGCCCACGGTCGGCCCGTAGGTGTCGACGTACTCGGCCCGGTTCAGCAGCGCCACCGTGCGCAGCATCAGGTTGAGCCGCTTGCCGGTGTCCCGCAGATAGGGGAAGTCCTTCGCGGCGAACGGAACGGTCGGGTAGCAGCCGCTGCCGTCGTCGGGCAGGAGATCGGGGTAGCCGACAACGACCACGCGCGCGTGCGGTGCCCTGGCGTGCACCGCGCGCAGCACCCGGGCGACCTTGGGAGCCGTTTCGACGATGTTCAGGGTGAGTTGGTCGAAGCCGGAGGCGCCGTAGTACTGCTGGCAGGGATTGCCCGCGAGGTCCTTCGAGCTGAGCCCGGCGCAGGTGGCGATGATGGGGCCGAAGCCCATGTCGTTGCCCCCGATCTGCACGGTCACCAGGTCGGTGTCCCGCTTCACCGCGTCCAGCTGGGGTCCGTTGGTCCCCTGCGCCTTCCACATCTCGTCGGTCTTCGCGCCGCCGCAGCTCACGTCCGTGAAGGAGCGGACCTTGCGCTCGGCCGCGGTGATCGAGGGGTAGTTGTGGTCGGACCGCGCGCAGTTCGCGTCGATCTGCTGAGGAATCAGAGGCCCGGACGTGTACGAGTCGCCGAGCGCCACATAGTCGACGCCGGAATGCGTGTGCCCTTGCCCCGCCGCGGCGGGTGTCGCCGCGGCGACGCCGGCGACGAGCGCGCAGCTGCTCAGCGCGGCCCCCAGCGCCATGGTGCCGCGTCGCCTCGGGACGGCGTCGTCCGGACGCGTGTGATGGTTCATCGTGCCCCTCCCTGAAGCCATGACGGCCTGCGGGACGGGCACCGGCTCCCGTCGGCGCGCACCAGGCATCGCGACGCCGCGGAGGCCGGGCGGCTCCTGCCCGGCAGACCCAACGTCGCTTGTATACCGGCCGGTAGGCCGCCGGGCCATAGTCTGATCAGTCTCGGCTTGTCCAACCTTCATCAGCTGCTGCCCGGGATTCGTCCCTGCTGTCTCCCTCCGCCCACGAACCGGGAACCCACGGCCCTCACAGGGCGCGTGACCCAGATCACGTGATCTGGGTGCATAGTGCGGCCCCCGCCGACGTCTTTCCCCAGGTGTACGAAGGCGGCAAGGGCGGGGACGGTGCGGATGCAACAGACAAGGACCGAGGGGATCGACGGCTTCGACGGCTTCGTCGCGGCCCGTTGGTCGGCGCTGTTCCACCTCGCACGCCTGCTCTGCGCGGGTGACCGGCACCGCGCCGAGGATCTGCTCCAGGAGTCGCTGGTCAAACTCTGGTTCGTCTGGCCGAAGGTCGCCGACGAGGCACCCGAGGCGTACGTACGGAAGGTCCTGGCCCGCGCGGCCGCCCGCTCCGCACGACGACGGTGGTGGGGCGAACGCCCCGTGGAGGAACTGCCGGACCTGGCCCACACCAGGGACGAGTCCGCCGCCGTGGTGGAACGGTCGCGGCTCGAGGCGGCACTCGCCCAACTGCCGCCCAAACAGCGGGCGGCCGTCGTACTGCGCTACTACCAGGACCTGCCCGAGAAACAGGTGGCGGAGGTCCTGGGTTGCCCACTGGGCACCGCCCGTTCCCACGCGTCACGCGGTGTGGCGCGGCTGCGCCAGATCCTGGCGGACGTCATCGAGCCGGTGGGGTGAAGGGAAGCATGGACCACTTCGAGCGGGAGCTGTCGCGGATGATGCGCGACGCCCAGGAACACACCCCCTTCGAACCCGCGCAGCAGAACAGCCTCCGGGCCGGTGTGCGCGTCCGGCGCCGGGTCCGCGCGGCACAGATGGCCGCGAGCTGCGTCCTGGCCGTCGCCGGGGTCAGCCTCGGCCTGTTCCTGCTGCCGCACGCCCCGGACCGTGACCGGCCCCTGGCCCCTGTGCCGCGGCCCGCGACCAGCCCCACCTCCCCGTACGGCACCCCGACACCGACCCGCTTCCCGAGTGGGACACCCACCGGGTCGGCCACTGCCGAGGACACGGACGGGATTTCCGGCCTACCCAACACACCTACTACGACAGGGAGTTCGACCTCGGTGGCCACCGACCCCGCGGGAACAGCGACGACCGGTGCGCCGGCCACCGCACCGGCGACACCGAGCGGAACACCCTCGTCCCCGCCGACGTCGACGCTCGAGCCGTCGTCGTTCGCGAGCGAGACCGGCACCGCGTAGCTCCGGCACGGTCTCCACCTGCCCGCACCACCGGGCGGGTCCGGCCCCGGACGGGTCCTCGCCCGCACCGTCCACCCGCCCTGCCGCCCCTGCCCGGGCGCCACCCATCCGCACTCCGTTGTCGCACTTCGGCCGCGAGCGTCTTCGGCCTGCCCTGCGACAGCGAACAGAACAGGACGAATCATGGCCAAAGCATTGCGGTCCGCTCCCACGGACTTCGAGAGGGGACCACAGGTGGCGCGCAAGCCCGTGGAACGACGGTCCGTGGAACGACGGTCCGTGGAACGACGGTCCGTGGAACGACGGTCCGTGGAACGACGGTCCGTGGAGCGACGGTCTGCGGAGCGGCTGTCCGTGGACCGCCTGCCCGTCCGCCTTCCGCTGCCGGCGGACCACGCGGAACCCGTCCTGGACGTGGTCGTCCCCGTGTTCAACGAGGAGACGGACCTGGAGCCCAGCGTGCGGCGCCTGCACGCCCATCTGCGCGACACGTTCCCGTACCCCTTCCGCATCACCGTCGCCGACAACGCCAGCACCGACGCCACTCCGCGCATCGCCGCCCGGCTGGCCGCCGACCTGCCCGAGGCCACGTGGATCCGGCTCGACGAGAAGGGACGCGGCCGGGCCCTGCGCGCCGCCTGGTCGAGCTCGAAGGCGCCGGTACTCGCCTACCTGGACGTGGACCTGTCCACCGAACTGAACGCACTGCTTCCACTGGTCGCCCCGCTGATATCCGGGCACTCCGACATCGCCATCGGCTCCCGGCTGGCCCGCGGCTCGCGGGTGACCCGCGGCCCCCGCCGCGAGATCATCTCCCGTTGCTACAACGTCCTGTTGCGTTCCACGCTCGCCGTCGGCTTCTCCGACGCGCAGTGCGGTTTCAAGGCGATCCGCCGCGATGTCGCCGAGCGCCTGCTGCCCCTGGTGGAGGACTCGGGGTGGTTCTTCGACACCGAACTGCTGGTGATCGCCGAACGCGCCGGGCTGCGTATCCACGAGGTACCGGTCGACTGGGTGGACGACCCCGACAGCCGCGTCGACCTCGTCTCCACGGCCGTCGCCGACCTGCGCGGCATCGTCAGGATCGGCCGCGCGCTGGCCCGTGGCACGCTGCCGACGGCACGGCTCGGGCGCGCGCCCGAGGGTGGGCCGCCCGGCTCACTGACGGCACAGGTGGTGCGGTTCGGCGCCGTGGGCGCGGTGAGCACGATCGGGTACGTCCTCCTGTACGCGGCCCTGCGCCCGGCGGCGGGACCACAGGCCGCCAACGCGTGGGCGCTGCTGGTCTGCGCCATCGCCAACACCGCTGCGAACCGACGGCTCACCTTCGGACTGCGCGGCCGGGGCGGCGCGCTGCGCCACCAGGCCAAGGGCCTGGCCGTCTTCGGTCTCGGTCTCGTGCTCACCAGCGGCTCACTGGCCGCGCTGCACCGCTGGACGCCCGGACCCGGACGGTCCATCGAGATCGCGGTCCTCGTCACCGCCAACCTGGCCGCGACGCTGCTGCGCTTCCTGCTCCTGCGCACCTGGGTGTTCACCTCCGCCGCCCGTGGCGACCGCACGGGAACCGGGTCGCGATGAACGACCACGGCCCCGCGAACACCCCGGCGGAACAGGGCAACAGGCCGCGCACGGAGGTCCGTTGGCCCGTGGTCGAGCCGGCGGACGATACCGGTGCGGCCCACGGCGCCCGCTCGACGCGGGGCGCCTCCGCGGCCCACGGCACTCGCTCGACGTACGGCGCCGGTGCGAACGGCGAGGGAGCCGGTTGCGACGCCGTAGCCCAGGCCGGAACAACGGCCTGGGCGACGGACCGCCACGGCCTCGGCTCCCACCCGTCACCGGTCCCCACCGAAGCGCGCGCGACGGTCCCGCTCGCCTCCCACGCCCCCGCCGTCACCTCGGCGCGCGACCATGCCCGGGACCGGGCCCGCGACGGGTGGGAGCGGCTGTGCCGGGCGGCGCGGCGGCACGGCCCGGTCCTCGCGCTCTACGGCACGGTCAAGCTCATCGGCTTCTGCGTCTTCATGTACCTGCTGGACTCCTCCGGGGACTTCCGCAGGAAGAACCCCCGCTTCGGCGGTGGCGCCCACATCTGGGACGTCCTGGCGACCTGGGACGGCTGGTGGTACCAGCAGATCGCCGCGCACGGCTACCACCCCGCGCTCGTGCCGGTGCCCGGTGCCACGGGCCTGATCACCCTTGAGGGCAACTCGGCCGCGTTCTTTCCGCTGTACCCCGCCCTCATGCGCCTGGTCTCGTCCTGCACCGGACTCGGTCTGCTCGGCGCCGGCCTCGTGGTCTCCATCGCCGCGTCGTTCGTGGCCGCACTGGGCATCTACGCCGTGACCGCCCGGGTCGGCGGACGACGCGCCGGGCTGGCCGCGGCCGGCCTCTGGGCTGTCTGGCCCGGCTCCGGCATGGAGTGGTCCGCCTACTCGGAATCCCTCTACATCGCCCTCGCCGCCTGGGCCTGCTACGCCGTCATGCGCCGCCACTGGCTCACGGCCGGCCTCCTGACCTGCGCCGCCGGTCTCACCCGGCCGACGGCCACCGCACTGATAGCGGCTCTCACCCTCGCCGTACTGGTGGACCTGCTGCGCCATCTGCGCGCGGTGCGTCGCTGGGGAGACGCACCCCTCCCCGACGGGACAACGCGCCGGGGCGCGGTCCTGCGCCCACTGACGGCCGTCGCGATCGCCCCTGTCGGCCTGGCCGGCTATCTCGGCTGGGTGGGCTACCGGATGGGCGACCTCGGCGGGTACTTCACACTGCAGGACGGCGCCTGGGCCCACTCGTTCGACTACGGCCGACACACCGTCAAGGTGTTCGGCTCACTCATGGTCGGCCACTTCGACTACCTCTACGCCTACCCCTACGAGGATGCCATCGGCGCCGCCACCGTCCTGCTGGCCCTGATCATCCTGCCCTTGCTGTTCCGGCTGCGCCCACCCCTCGTCCTGACCGTCTACACGCTCCTGACCATGGCACTCGTCCTGGGGAGCCAGCAGATCTTCGGCAACGTCTCCCGCTATCTGCTCCCCGCCTTCCCCCTGCTCATCCCCTGCGCCACCGCCATGCGCCGGCTCAGCACACCGGTCCTGTGCACCGTCCTCACCGTCGCGGCACTCGCCTCGGGCTCCTACGCCGGATACGTCCTGTTCGAGGTCGGCATCCCGTGACCAGCACCCTCGGGGGCCAACTACCGCTCAACGCGCGGCAGTTGATCTCCAGCGCACAAACCGTCTGTCTCTACGGCGCCGCTACGCCCCCGTTGCCACCGGCGGGTCCGGGTGGCCCCGCACGAGCGCCCCGCCGCCCGAGGCGTCATCCGCCGGCTCACGTCCCGGCCGGCGGCACCGCGGCACCGCCGGCCGGTCGCGCGACGATCCGGCTACGGGTTGGTCGGCTCCGCCTGCTGGACGACCTCGAAGGACCACAGCGTGGACCCGCTCGCCGCCGGCTTCGGACGCTCGGCACCCTGCGCGTCACCGCCCTGGTGGGCGGCCTTCATCGGGCCCTCCATCCAGGCCTGGAAGGACTCCTCGTCACGCCAGCGGGTGTAGACGAGGTAGCTGTCGGTGCCCTCGACGGGGCGGAGGAGTTCGAACCACTCGAACCCGTCGGAACCCTCCACCGCGTGGGCGCGGGAAGCGAACCGCTTCTCCAGCGTCTCCCGCTGTTCGGTGGGCACGGTCAGTACGTTGATCTTGACTACGCTCATGACCCCATCCTGCCGCACGACCGTGGGCAGAAGGCCCGTGGACCGCCCGATGCCGGGCTCGGGACGGCCCGGGACGGCTCCTGACGGCTCGGGACGGTCCGGCGATCAGGCACGCAGCCAGACGCGCAGCGGGCCGATGGGCTCGAAGCCATGGCGGACCGCCGCCGCGAGGGCCTCGCCGTGCTCGTACCCGACCACCGGCAGCAGCGGGAACAGCGAGTGCACCGCTTCCAGTACGACCGGCCATGCCGTGTCAGGGCCGCCGTCGAGCGCGAAGACATTGGAGATTCCGACGACCTGGTCGCTGCGGCTCACCATCGCGCCGGCGACGACCCGGCCCTGCGCGGACCGCCCGGCCAGCGCGAACGTGGCCGGGTCGTCGAGCAGTTCGGGCCGGAAGAGGTCCGCGCTGCCGTCTCCGTCGTCCCAGGCGAGCGCCCAGGCACGCAGAGCGTCCGGTCCGGCCACGACGTCCCAGGCGAGCTCCGGGGCGGTGGCGGGCGCGATCGCGGGACGGTGGATCCACTGTGCCTCGAACAGCACTTGGAAACCCGCTCCCGTCAGATCGAGGTCGGCGAAGCTGTCCTTGACGGACGCCCCGGGCGCGGTGTCGATCCGGGCCGCCAGCGCGCTGGGGTCGGCGCCCGGGACCAACGTGACCGCGTCCGGGTAGTACAGCGGGGTGCGGGTCGGGGAAGCCCAGGCCTGCGGTCCGAATCGGCCCACCGAGCCGTGCGATCGGCTCATCGCCGCGCACCATTCCGCGTTGTTGGACGCGGCGGCCATGACCAGGGACTGCTTCATCGTATCCACGGTGTGGATCATGGCGTGTCCCGGCTGGGCCTGTCGAACGGTTTCCTGACGGTCGTCCCGGTCGTCCCGGTCGTCCCGGTCGTTCCCGTCGTCCCGGTCGTTCCCGTCGTTCCGGTCGGTCCAGGGGCGGGGCGCTGCGCACAACGCCCCTGCCCCGCAGCTTCCGTCAGCCGGCGGCGAGGAGCTGAAGCGTGTCGATCACACGGTTGGAGAAGCCCCACTCGTTGTCGTACCAGGCGACCACCTTGATGTGGCGGCCGTCGACGCGGGTCAGGGCCGAGTCGAAGATCGACGAAGCCGGGTTGCCCGTGATGTCGGACGACACGAGCGCGTCGTCCGAGTACTCGAGAACGCCGGCGAGCGGCCCCTCGGCAGCGGCGCGGTAGGCCTCCAGAACCTCGTCACGCGTCACGTCGCGGGCCACGGTGGTGTTGAGCTCGACGATCGAGCCCACCGGGACCGGCACGCGGATCGAGTCGCCCGACAGCTTGCCGTCGAGGTTCGGCAGCACCAGGCCGATCGCCTTGGCGGCGCCGGTCGTGGTCGGCACGATGTTGACAGCGGCGGCACGGGCACGGCGGGCGTCGCGGTGCGGGCCGTCCTGCAGGTTCTGCTCCTGCGTGTAGGCGTGCACGGTCGTCATGAAGCCGTGCTCGATGCCGGCGAGTTCGTCGAGCACCGCGGCCAGGGGCGCGAGCGCGTTGGTGGTGCACGACGCGTTCGAGATGATCGTGTGCACGTCCGGGTCGTAGGCGTCGTTGTTGACACCGAACGCGAGCGTCACATCGGCGCCCTCCGCCGGCGCGCTGACGAGGACCTTCTTCGCACCCGCGTCGAGGTGGGCTCCGGCCGCCTTGGCCGAGGTGAAACGGCCGGTCGCCTCCAGCACGAGGTCGACCCCGAGCTCCGCCCAGGGCAACTGGCCCGGTTCACGCTCGGCCAGCACCTTGATGCGCCTGCCGTCGACCACGAGGGTGTCGCCGTCGACGGTCACCGGGCGACCGAGCCGGCCGGCGGTCGAGTCGTAGGCGAGCAACCGCGCGAGCGTGGCGGGCTCCGTCAGGTCGTTGACCGCGACGACTTCCAGGTCGGTGTCGCGTTCGAGCAGGGCGCGCAGCACATTGCGTCCGATGCGGCCGAATCCGTTGATGGCGATACGAGTCATGAGTGGTGTCCCTTCGGTTCCCTCCCAGGTTCGCGCGCGGCGTCGGGCCGTGACAGCGGCGAGATCGCCATGGTCCGCAAGGATCGCGCCACCCGTCCGCGGACTACTCGCCCTGGGTGAAGGTGCGCCGGTACTCGCTCGGGGAGGTGCCGAGGATCTTGTGGAAGTGCAGTCGCAGATTGGCTCCGGTGCCGAGGCCGACGCCCGCCGCGATCTGCTCGACACTCCATTGCGAACGCTCGAGGAGTTCGCGGGCCATGTCGATGCGGGCCCGCATGACCCATTGCATCGGCGTGTATCCCGTGTCGTCGGCGAAGCGCCGCGAGAAGGTGCGCGGCGACACCGCCGCGTGCTGGGCGAGCACTTCGAGGGAAATGGGTTCGCCGAGCCGGTGCAACGCCCATTCGCGGGTCGCGGCGAAGCGCTCGCCGAGCGGTTCGGGAACGCTGCGGGGCACGTACTGCGCCTGACCGCCGCTGCGGTAGGGGGCCGCGACCAGGCGGCGGGCCGCATGGTTCGACGCGGCCACCCCGAGGTCGCCTCGCAGAATGTGGAGGCACAGGTCGATGCCCGAGGCGGCGCCGGCCGAGGTGAGCACGCTTCCCTCGTCGATGAAGAGAACGTTCTCGTCGACCTTGATGAGCGGATGCTTCGCCGCGAGCGCCCGCGTGTAGTGCCAGTGGGTCGTGGCGCGCTTTCCGTCGAGCAGCCCGGTCGCCGCGAGCGCGAAGGCGCCCGTCGAGATGGCGGCGAGCCGTGCGCCCCGGTCATGGGCGTCGATCAGCGCGTCGACGACGGCCCGGGGCGGGTCCTCACGGTCCGGTGAGCGGTAGCCGGGGACGAAGACGATGTCGGCCCAGGCGAGTTGTTCGAGTCCGTGGGCGACGTGGTACGACAGGCCGTCGCCGCCGGTCACGAGACCGGGTTCCGCGCCGCACACCCGTACCTCGTACGGCATGCTCGCGCGGGTCGTGAACACCTGCGCGGCGATGCCGACATCGAGCGGCTTCGCACCCTCGAGCACGAGAACGGCGACGTGATGCAAGGGGGAGGCTGCCACGGTGAAGAGGTTACGTGGGCCTCCTCGTTCATGGCTTTCGACGGGTCTCGCGTCGACTTCTCCATCACCGGATGGAGGGGTGCCCCCTGCGACACGATCGACCGGATTGCCCCCTCTCGCCGCCTTCCGCGGAGGCCGTGATACCGCTTCGGTAACCCCCTTCACAGGAGCCTCACACGTCGTGCGAGGATGCGGCTCCGGTATCGAATACCGGCGTAGAGGGGAACACCATTGAAATCAAGGAAACTGAGCCGTAAGCGGCAGCGCGCGACCATAGTCGGGGCGGCGGCCGCGTCGGTCGTCGCCGGTGCGGCTCTGCTGCCCAACTGGTCCGCGGGCGCAGCGAATGTCGCCGCCGACCCCAAGGTGGACGCGTCGACGAAGGCCACCTTCCAGCGGCTGGCGGACGCGGTCTTCACCGACCGTACCGACGCCCTGGTGGACAAGGACGACAGCAAGCGCAAGGCGTCCCGGTTCTCCGGCGACGTGCGGCTGTCGTCCACCCAGACCCACGCCGAGAAGGCCGCGCTGTCGCAGTTGGAGAGCCGCAAGGCCCGCCTGGCGTCGCTCGGCGAGAAGTACAGTGCGGCCAACACGACCGTGTCGCTGGACCGTACGCAGCTGAAGGGCCGTCACGCCACGGTCAGCGTCACCGAGACGACGACGCTGACCTACGACGAGGCCAAGGGCACCGAGCCGAAGACCACCGGCTTCGTGGCGCACCACGAGCTGACGTTCAAGGCCGACCGCAAGGGCGACTGGCAGCTCACCGGCGTCCGTGACACGGACGACGGGGTCGCGGTCAACCAGGTCGCCACCACGCCGCTCGTCGCCACGCCGATGACCGGGGACACCACTCCGCCCTCGGCGACGCGCTCCGCGACCACGCGGCCCGCGCCGTCGAAGCCGAAGCAGCTCTCGGGCACCGGTTACGACTACAAGGCCATGGCGGCGTACGCGGCCAAGTACTGGAAGAACTACAACCCGGCCTACCCCGACTTCAACGGGGAGGGCGCCGGCGGCGACTGCACCAACTTCGTCAGCCAGGCCCTGAAGGCCGGCGGCTGGAAGCACGCTCCCGGCTACACGAACGACTTCCACAAGTGGTTCGGCAACGCCGACATCCAGTCGGACTCGTTCGTCGGTGTCAACGAGTTCTCTTGGTTCGCCCTGTCGTCCAAGCGGGTCACCAGCCTCGCCAACGTCTACCAGGCGGACATCGGTGACGTGCTGCAGATGGACTTCAACAAGGACGGGTCCAAGGACCACACCATGATCGTCACGTACCGCAGCCCGCAGGGTGTGCCGTATGTGTCGTACCACTCGACCAACACCTACAACAGGTCGCTGGCGAGCGTCATCGCGTCGTACCCGAACGCGGCGTACTACGCCTACCGCACCTGAGCGGTCGCGTTCCGGGGCGGGAGTCGGCACCAGGTGCCGGCTCCCGCCTTTTCGCCGCGCGGGGCCTGTGAGGCGCGCGCGGCGCCATGTCGGGTCCTGGTCCTCGGCACGCGGCGGGCCGGTCAGAGCCAGGTGGTCCCCAGCCAGACGGTCGCCGCGGCGGTCACGAGCAGGGCGATGTTGAGTCCGATCAGCCGGGCCTCGCCGCGGGAGACGTGGACGGCGATTCGAGCCTGTTGTCATGTCGCAGTACGAACACACGTGCATGATCCGCGGGGACGGCGGCCGGACGATCCGCGCCGTGCTCGACCGGATCTGCGACAAGTGGAAGCTGCTGATCGTGACGACCCTCGAGCGGGGACATCCGCGTTTCACCGATCCGCAGCGGCAGATACCCGGCATCTCGCAGCGGATGCTGACGCTGACCCTGCGGAACCTGGAGCGCGACGGCCTGGTGTCCCGGTCGGCGTCCGGCACGGGCAGATATCGGCGACCGGCTTCGAGCAGTTGCACGCGAGCTTCTCGCCGGGCAAGCAGAGCGAGTTGAAGGAGCGGCAGTCGGTGCTGATCCTGCGGGACGACGAGGAGGACGGAGCGCCGCCGAACCGGACCATGGTGGATCTGGACGGCGGGACAGCGATCGTCCGCCTGCCTCAGCGCGGTCGGTGACCCGGGGCGGAGGTCCGCCCGGCGGGACCCGCTCCACACCCGGCGGGGAGGTCGCTCGTCGCCCGACGGTGCGTCAGGCTCGACGGCACTTCGGCGCGGAGCCCGCCGACCGCGGGTCGTCGATTCACCGCGAGACCGCCGCCCGGCGGCACGTCGGCACCGGCCTCCTCCCGTCGGGGGACCCCGGAGGGTGACGGCCGGCGGCGCCACACCTGCCCGGCGTGTTCGGGAAGTCGCGCGGCACGCTCCCTAGGATGCGCCTCATGCCTGATGTCGCGCCTCGCGCCGAGCCGTTCACACCACGGACCGCCCCGGCCGCCCTCGACGACCTCCGCTCACGACTGCGCGGGACGCGCTGGCCGGACGCCCCCGAGGACGCCGGATGGTCACTCGGAACCGACCTCGACTACCTGCGTGAGCTCGTCGCCCACTGGGCCGACGGGTTCGACTGGCCGGCGCGCGAGGCGGCGCTCGCCCGGCTCCCGCGCTACCGCGTCCGGCTCGGTGGTCTCGGGATTCACTTCGTGCACGCCCGGGCCGTCGCACCGGCCGGGCCCGTCCTGCCGCTGGTGCTCAGCCATGGCTGGCCGGACTCGTTCTGGCGGTACACGAAGGTGATCCCGCTGCTGACGGATCCCGGCGCGCACGGAGGCGATCCCGCCGACGCGTTCGACGTGATCGTGCCCGACATGCCGGGCTTCGGATACTCCGACCGCCCCACGGGCCGGCCACTCGACTCCATCGCCGTCGCCGGTCTGTGGGCCGAGCTCATGGACGTCCTCGGATACGAGCGGTTCGGCGCGGCCGGCGGTGACCTCGGCAGCCATGTGAGCCGCTATCTCGCGCTCGACCACCCGGACCGCGTCGTGGCCGTCCACCGCACGGACGGGGGTCTGCCCGTCTTCACCGGAGATCCCGCCGACCTCACACAGGAGGAGCGGGACTGGATGGAGGACGCCGCGGCGTGGGGCGCCACCGAGGGCGCGTACGCCGCCATGCACCGCACGAAGCCCCAGACGGCGGCCGTGGGGCTCACCGACTCGCCGGCCGGGCTCGCGGCCTGGATCGTCGAAAAGCTCCGGGCGTGGAGCGACTGCGACGGCGACATCGAACGGTCCTTCACGAAGGACGAGATCCTCACGAACGTGACGCTCTACTGGCTCACGGAGACGATCGGTTCGTCCATGCGCATGTACCGCGCGAACGGCGCGATCGCGCCCGCCCAGCTCGCCCGCCGCGTCGAGGTGCCGTCCGGCTTCTCGATCTTCCGCGGCGACGTGGTCCGCCCGCCGCGGGCGTGGCTCGAGCGCACCACGAACCTCACGCGCGTCACCGAGCCGCCACGCGGCGGCCACTTCGCCGCCTTCGAGGAGCCCGAGCTCTACGCGGAGGAACTGCGCGCGTTCTTCCGCCCCTACCGGGGGTCGGTGAGGAGCTGAGTGAGGGGCTTCGCCGGGTCGCCCACGACTCGATTCTCCTCGGTCTCGTTCTCCGGCTCGTCGCCGACCAGGGACCGGGCGACGCGGAAGCCGACGTCGTCCACCGTGAAGGTGGGGTGGCTGCGGCGCCTTACGGAAGCTCGGCAGCTCCAGTGTTCGTCGAACCAGCCGCCGCCGCGCAGCACCCGGTAGCTGCCGTAGATCTCGGGGTCGTAGATGTCCCAGCACCACTCCCACACGTTGCCCAACATGTCGTGCAGGCCCCACGAGTTGGGCCGCTTGCCGCCCACCTCGTGCATCCGCTCGCCGGAGTTGTCCCGATGCCAGGCGATCTCGTCGAGGGGGCCGTAACGCGGTCCGGTCGTACCGGCCCGGCAGGCGTTCTCCCACTCCGCTTCGCCGGGCAGCCGGTATCCGTCTGCGGATGCGTCGCGTTCGATGTCCTCGCCGTCGGCCCCGAAACGGTAGACGGGCCTCAGTCCCTCGCGTCGGGACAGGGCGTTGCAGAACCGCACCGCGTCCCACCAGGAGACGCCCTCGACGGGCAGCCGGTCCCCACGGACGCCGCTCGGACACAGGCCGGTGACCTCCGCGTACAGCCCCTGGGTCACCGGGTGCTCCCCGATGGCGTACGGCGCGAACTCCACCGTCCAACTGCGCTCTGTCCGCCGGTCCGACAGGGTGACCCGCCCCGCCGGGATCGCGATCATCTCGTGCTCTGTGCCCGTATCCATGAGCGGACGATCCTACCGGCGCGCGCCTCCGACGCCTTCGTACGCCTCCGTGGTCCACGCCCGCCTCACCGCACGGTCGGCGGGCAGAGGAAGAGCGACGACGGGTGGGTGTGGGCCGCCGCCAACAGATGGGCCGCGCCACGGACAGCCGCGGTGTGGGGGGCCGGGGCAGGTCTGACGGGAGCGTGCAGATGCTCGGTGAGGCGGTAGGTGATGTCGGGGCGCAAGGCGCCTCCGCCCGCCAGGAGCGCTCCTCGGTGGACGGCGTCGAGGGTCTGGGTGGTGTGGTCCTGCTCCAGCATCGTGGTGACCATGGCGACGACGGCGTCGGCGATCCGCGTGGACGGGGTGAGGGCGTCCAGATCGCTGGTGCCCAGAGCGGCGCGGCGGGCATCGGTGACGGTGCCGTCGGTGAGGAGGACGACCTCGGTGACGTGGGCCCCGAGGTCCACGACGAGCAGGGGCGTACTCAGGTCGGCGCCGGCGGCGGCCGCGACGGCTCGTGCCGCCGGGACGGTCAGCACCGTGCGCGGTCGCAGGGTCTCGACCGCGAGGCGGGCCTCGGCACGGAACGCGATTCCGCCGAGGACGGGCGCGGTGATGATGAGCAGGGGGCGGCCGAGGCGTGGCAGGCGGTGGGTGAGCAGGCGGTCGAGCATCCGGGCCGTTCCGGGGGTGTCGACGATCGTGCCCCGCTGGACGGGGTGGGCGGCCCCGTCGCCGGAGAAGGTCACCGTCGGCACGTCGAGGATCACTCCCCGGCCGGACATCCAGGCGCGGGTGCGGGAGCTGCCGAGGTCCAGCGCGATGCCGCAGCAGTGCCGGCACCGGGGCCAGGGCCGGTGCCGTCCGAGGCGGGGTGTCGTGGTCACCGGTCCGCCTCCCTGACCTGCTGGCAGCGCCCGCAGTGGCGGGCTTGCGGCACGATGCTCAGACGCTCCCGGTCGATGGGCCCGCGGCACAGGTGGCAGGCGCCGTAGTGGCCCTCGTCCATGCGCCGGAGGGCCGCTTCGACGTCGGCGAGGACCATTCGGGCGGAGGCGGCGAGCTTGACGCGGACCTCGATCCGGGAGGCGGTCTGCCGGGTCGGCAGCGCCTCGGTGGCGTTCGTGGCTGCTGCAGCGATCTGCTGGAGCTGCTCCTGCCGGAACAGGCGCTGCTCATACAGGTCCTCGCGCAGCGCGGCGAGGTCCTCGGCCGACAGGGTCGTACGGCGGTCGCCGATGATCTGATGGGTCACCACTTCACCCCTCGGGCAGGGCGGGAATCTGACGCGGCCGGACGGGACGCGAAGGGCGGACGGCCGCTCGTCAGGCGGTGTCGCGCCGGCACGGGACGCAGAACCCTGTGTACGGCAGGATCTCCAGACGCTCGGCCGGGATGGACGCGGCGCAGGCCTGGCAGACTCCGTAACTGCCGTCCTGGAGGCGGCCGGAGGCGGCGTCGATCTCGCCGAGGACACGCTCGATGACGTCTTTCTGCGCCGTCATCACCTGCTCCTCCGCGCTCCCGACGGCCTCGTCGATCGCCCGCAGTTGCGTCAGCCGGGCATTGCGTTCGTGTTCGAGACGCTGACGTGCCTCGTGCGCCGTCAGGAGCTCAGGACGGTGGGGTCCGGTCCGTGGCGTGTCGAGCGACATGGTGGGTCCTTCCTGCAACACGGAGAGTGCCGTACGGCACGGCGTGACAGGGCCGGGGCCCTGTGCGGAGCACGGCTTTCGCAACGCGGTGGCTGTGCGATGCCTTGCCATGCCTTCACCCTGGCCGATGCGCCGCGCGAAACCCATCGGGCGCAATACCCATGTGCGGCCGGCCTCCGAAGCACCCGTGTACGCCGAGGACCAGCAGGTACGGAGTGCCGGGCAGCCCTCGTGGCGTGGCCGGGCACGCGTGCGGAAATGGGCATGGGACCCCATCGACGGACGGAGCCGGACCCAGGCAGGCTGGACGGCAGGCCGGTCGAGACCAGTGGCCGCAGCTCATGCTCGGGGTGCGCGGTGGCCGACAGTAGAGAAGAAGCCGTGCACACGAGGAAGGTGTCATCCCGTTGTCCCTGTTCTGGCGGATCTTCGCGCTGAACGCGCTGGTGCTCGGAAGCGCCACCGCGCTGCTGCTGTGGGCTCCGGTGACCGTCTCCGTGCCGGTGGTGCTGACCGAGGCCGTGATCCTCGTGGGCGGTCTGGCCGTCATGCTGGTGGCCAACGCCGCCCTGCTGCGGATCGGGCTGGCCCCGGTGGCCCGGCTCAAGAAGCTGATGACCACCGTCGACCTGCTGCGCCCGGGCCAGCGGCTGCCGGAGCGTGGACGCGGGGAGATCTCCGAGCTGATCCGCACCTTCAACGCCATGCTGGAGCGCCTTGAGCACGAACGGGCCGCCAGCAGCGCCCGTGTCCTGATCGCGCAGGAGGCGGAACGGCGTCGTGTCGCCCAGGAGCTCCACGACGAGGTCGGGCAGACGATGACGGCGATCCTGCTGTCCCTGAAGCGGTCGTCGGACGAGGCCGCCGAGCCCTTGCGCGGCGAGCTCCAGCAAGCGCAGGAGATCACCAGAGCGAGCCTGGACGAGGTGCGCCGTCTGGTACGCCGACTGCGGCCCGGGGTGCTGGAGGATCTCGGTCTGGTCAGCGCCCTGACCTCACTGACCACCGAGTTCTCCACCCACACCGGACTGCGTGTGCTGCGCGCCTTCGACCCCGGCCTGCCGTCCCTGGACCCGCAGACCGAACTGGTGCTGTACCGCGTCGCCCAGGAAGCCCTGACCAACGCCGCCCGGCACGCCGAGGCCGGGCGGGTCGAGGTCAGCCTGCGCCACGCCGATGGCACGGTCGTCCTGGCCGTCACCGACGACGGCCACGGGTGCGGCGTCGCGCGGGAAGGCGCCGGGATCCGCGGGATGCGTGAGCGTGCCCTGCTCATCGGGGCCACGCTCGACATCACCTCCGCGCCCTCCGGTACACAGATCCGGCTGACCGTGCCCGACCCGAGGAAGCAGTCATGACCCCGTCCGACGCGTCCGTGATCCGTATCCTTCTCGCCGACGACCACGCGCTGGTACGACGCGGGGTGCGGCTCATCCTCGACAGCGAGCCGGATCTCGAGGTCGTCGCCGAGGCGGGGGACGGCGCGGAGGCCATCGCCATGGCGCGCGAACACGAGGTCGACCTGGTCGTACTGGACATCGCCATGCCCCGGATGACCGGTCTGCAGGCCGCCCGCGAGCTCATCGCGCTGAAGCCGGGCGTACGTGTCCTGATGCTGACGATGCACGACAACGAGCAGTACTTCTTCCGGGCGTTGAAGGTGGGCGCCAGCGGATACGTGCTGAAGTCCGTGGCCGACCGCGATCTGGTCGCCGCCTGCCGGGCCGCCATGCGGGACGAGCCCTTCCTGTACCCGGGCGCGGTCACCGCGCTCGTCCGCAACTACCTCGACCGCGTCCACGACGGCGAAGAACTCCCCGAGCAGGTCCTGACGCCCCGCGAGGAGGAAGTGCTCAAGCTCGTGGCCGAGGGCCACTCCTCCAAGGAGATCGCCGAGATGCTCTTCATCAGCATCAAGACCGTCCACCGGCACCGGGCGAACATGCTCCACAAGCTCGGCCTGCGCGACCGCCTGGAGCTTACGCGCTACGCGATCCGCGCCGGCCTCATCGAGCCCTGACGTCCGCCCCACCGACCGCCTCAGGGCTCCGGCCCCACTCCCCCGTCGGAGCCCTGAGGCCTCCCACGGCCTGAGCCCCGACCCCACCAGCGCTCGGGACCGCTTCCGACCAGCCATCACCAGCCGAGACATCTCCATGTCGTCATCCCGATCACCGCCGCCACTGTCCTGGCCGCGTTCGCCTGCCGGAGGCCCGCCTTGACCCGCGCCCTACGCATCCGAGGGCTGCTCGCTCTCGCCGCTGTCGCCCTCTCGCTCTACGTCGCCTTCACCGTGCCCGTCCAGCTCGGACTGGATCTGCGCGGTGGCACCCAGATCGTGCTGGAAACCCGCCCCGCCTCACCCGCCGACCGCGACCCCGGCGCTGGGGCCACGGACCGCACCGTGGAGGTGCTGCGCGGCCGTATCGACGCGCTCGGAGTCGCCGATCCCACCATCGTCCGCTCCGGCAGAGACCGGATCGTCGTCGAACTGCCCGGAGTGCAGGACCCCAGGAAGGCCGCCGATGTGCTCGGCCGCACGGCTCAGCTCACCGTCCACCCGGTCCTCGGCAGCGCCGCCGACGCGGACGACGAGCCCGCGTCCCTGCCCAAGCGGCCTCGCCAGCTGATCCTGCCCGACGAGTCCGGCCGGTTCCTGCGCCTGCCGGCCGCCACGCTGACCGGCAACGACGTCGACGAAGCCGCCGCCCGTTTCGACCAGCAGGGCGGTGCCGGGTGGCACGTCACCATCGACTTCAAGGGGTCAGGCCGCGACGCATGGGCCCGCCTCACCGGCGAGGCCGCCTGCCGTCCGGCGGGAGACCCGTCCCGACGCGTCGCCATCGTCCTGGACGGCAAGGTCATCTCTTCGCCCGAGGTCGACCCCTCGGTGCTCTGCGGTTCCGGGATCGGGGGCGGCTCCACCCGGATCACCGGCTCCTTCAGCGACGGCGAGGCACGCGAACTGGCCCTGCTCATCAACGGCGGCGCCCTGCCCGTGCCCGTGGAGACCGTCGAGCAGCGCATCGTCGGTCCCACCCTCGGAGCGGAGGCCATCGCGGCCGCCGCCTGGGCCGCCGTCCTCGGCACCGCCCTGACCGCGCTGTTCATCAGCGTGGTCTACCGGCTCATGGGTGTCCTGGCCACCGTCGGTCTGGCCTGCTACGCCCTGATCTCCTACGCGGCCCTGGCCGCCGTCGGCGCCACCCTCACACTGCCCGGCCTCGCCGGGTTCGTGCTGGCCATCGGCATGGCGGTGGACGCCAACGTGCTCGTCTTCGAGCGCGCCCGCGAAGATTACGCCGCGCGAAAACGTCCCACCCCGCGCTCGTCCCTGACCGCGGGATTCCGCGGTGCCTTCAGCGCGATCGCCGACTCGAACGTCACCACCCTCATCGCCGCCGGACTGCTTTGTTTCCTCGCCGCCGGACCCGTACGCGGCTTCGGCGTCACGCTGGGCATCGGCGTCCTCGCGTCCATGTTCAGCGCCCTGGTGATCACACGTGTCCTCGCGGAGTACGCCGCCGCGCGCCCCTGGATACGCCGCCGTCCCCGCGTCACCGGCATCGCCCACACCGGCCGTGTCCGCGACCACCTCACCCGCAGGAATCCCGACCTGATGCGCGCCCCGCGCCGCTGGCTGGCCGCCTCCGCCGCGGCTCTCGTCCTGGCCGCTTCCGGAATCGCTGTGCGCGGCCTCGACTTCGGCATCGAATTCACCGGCGGCCGGCTGATCGAATACTCCACCGCGACCCCCGTCGACCCCGACCGGTTGCGCGACGCGCTCGCCGACGCGGGGTTCCCCCGGGCCGTCGTCCAGACCTCCGGCGAGCGTCAACTCACCGTCAGGACAGACCAGTTGACCAACGCCCAGGCAGTCACGATCACCGAAGTGGTCGGCGACCTGACCACGCAGGCCGACAGGCTCCGCGACGAGACCATCGGCCCGAGCCTCGGCAAGGAGCTGCGCCAAGGCGCTCTGGTCGCCCTCGTGATCGCGCTTGCCGCCCAACTCCTCTACCTTGCCGCCCGTTTCCGCTGGCTGCTGGGAACCGCGGCGGTCGCCGCGCTGGCCCACGACGTCGTGATCCTCGTCGGTATCTTCGCCTGGCTCGGCAAGCCCGTCGACGGCGTCTTCCTCGCCGCGCTCCTGACGGTCATCGGCTACTCCGTCAACGACTCGGTCGTCGTCTTCGACCGCGTCAGGGAACTGCGGCGCCAGGACAGCCGGGCGCCGTTCGTCCGCACAGCCAACCAGGCGCTCCTCCAGACCCTCCCGCGAACCGTCAACACCGGTATGGGCGCCGCCTTCATCCTCACGGCACTGGCAGTCCTCAGCGGCGACACCCTGGCGGACTTCGCCCTCGCCCTCCTCATCGGCCTCGCGGTGGGCACCTACTCCTCCATGTTCACCGCCAACCCGCTGGCCATCGAACTGGACGACCGTGCCCGCTCGTCGGCCGGACGCGCACCCGCCCTCGGCTCCGGAGAGCGCAGGTTCCGATGAGGGCGTGCGGGGACCAATACCGCCCGTCCGCGCGTGGCCCGCGCGCGGGCCACGGGGTCGCCGCCGTGGGCGGTGACGGGAGCGCTGCCGGGCCGCCTGCGAGGCCGCACCCCACAGCAGGGAAGCGAGCTCGGCGAAGAAGGCCTTCGCCAAGCTGTGGGATCCCATCACCCTGCGGTACGGCCTGGCAGAGGCGGATCCCGACGGCATCCGGCGC
>NZ_JBHWVI010000019.1:0-72588 GCF_042737005.1 Streptomyces sp. NPDC060027 | reverse complement strand
CCCTGTGGGAGAGTAGGACGCCGCCGAACAAATTTTGAAGAAAACCCCCGTACCGGGAAACCGGTACGGGGGTTTTCTGCGTTCAGGGTCCCTTTTCCGGAACCCCAAAGGGTCCGCCCTTTTCTGCTATCGCTTACAAGCGGCCTGCGGACTTCAACGCCAGATAGGCGTCCGCGAGAGCCGGCGCCAGGTTGTCCGGGGTCGCGTCGACGACCGTGACTCCTCGGCGTTGCAGCTGCTCGGCCGTGCGTCGCCGCTCGGCCTCGGCCTGGGCCGCCGCCGCTGCCTCGTACACCGCGTCGGTGTTTCCCCTGGCCTTCGCCATGCCTGCGATGTGCGGGTCCGCGACCGATGCCAGCAACACCGTATGGCGCTGGGTGAGGCTGGAGAGGACGGGGAGCAGGCCCTCCTCGATGGGGGCCGCGTCGAGGCTCGTCAGGAGCACGATCAACGAGCGGCGTGGGGCCGTACGCCGGGCTGTGGCGGTCAGGCCACGGGCGTCCGTTTCCACGAGCTCCGGTTCCAGGCCGGCCATCGCGTTGACCAGGGACGGGAGGACGTCGCCTGCCGCACTGCCCTGGACGAGGGCGCGTACCCGGCGATCGTAGGCGAGGAGGTCCACGCGGTCGCCGGCGCGGGAGGCCAGGGCGGCCAGGAGCAGAGCCGCGTCCATGGAGGCGTCGAGGCGGGGGGCGTCGCCGACGCGGCCCGCGGAGGTGCGGCCGGTGTCGAGGACGAGAAGGATGTGGCGGTCGCGCTCGGGACGCCAGGTGCGTACGGCGACCGTCGTCCGGCGGGCTGTGGCGCGCCAGTCGATGGAACGGGTGTCGTCACCGGGGACGTACTCGCGCAGGCTGTCGAACTCCGTGCCCTCACCGCGTGTCAGCACGCTGGTGCGGCCGTCGAGTTCGCGGAGCCGGGCCAGTTTGGAGGGGAGGTGCTTCCGGCTGGTGAAGGGGGGCAGGACGCGGACGGTCCAGGGGACTTTGTGGCTGCCCTGGCGGGAGAAGAGGCCGAGGGGGCCGTAGGAGCGGATGGTGACGCGGTCGGCCTGGCGGTCGCCGCGGCGCGTGGGGCGCAGACGGGTCGTCAGGCGGCGGCGTTCGCCGGCGGGGACCGTCAGGTGCTGACGGGACGCCGTGACCTCGGTGCCGGGTTCCCAACTGCTCGGCGGCCAGGCGTCGCGGAGGTGCGCGCGCAGGGGGCGGCCGGAGGGATTGGTGACGGTGAGGGTGACGTCCGCGGACTCGCCCAGGCGTACCGAAGTGTCGCCGGAGCGGGTCAGGCCGAGGCGCCGTACGGGAGCCGCGAGGGCGGCGTCGCAGGCGCAGGCCAGGGCCAGGGGGGCGTTCACGGCGAGGATGCCTGTCCAGCTGGGCCCCCAGATGCCGACGGGGAGTGCGCCCAGGGCCGCCAGGAGGGCGGCGCGTCCGGTGAGTGCCATCAGCGGGGGACGGGGACGTGGGCGAGGATCGCGTTGATGACGGAGTCGGCCGTCACGCCCTCCATCTCGGCCTCGGGGCGGAGTTGGATGCGGTGACGGAGGGTGGGCAGGGCCAGGGCCTTCACGTCGTCGGGGATGACGTAGTCCCGGCCGGTCAGCCAGGCCCAGGCGCGGGCGGTGGCGAGCAGAGCGGTCGCGCCGCGCGGGGAGACGCCGAGAGTGAGGGACGGCGACTCGCGGGTGGCGCGGCAGATGTCGACGACGTAGCCGGTGATCTCGGGGGAGACGGATGTCTTGGCGACCGCGGCGCGGGCGGCTTCGAGGTCGGCGGCGCCGGCCACGGGGCGCAGACCTGCGGCGCGCAGGTCGCGCGGGTTGAAGCCCTCGGCGTGGCGGGTGAGGACGTTGATCTCGTCCTGGCGGGAGGGCAGAGGGATCGTCAGTTTGAGGAGGAAGCGGTCCAGTTGGGCCTCGGGGAGGGGATACGTTCCCTCGTACTCGACCGGGTTCTGGGTCGCGGCGACCAGGAAGGGCTCGGGGAGCGGTCGAGGTGTGCCGTCGACCGTGACCTGGCGTTCCTCCATCGCCTCCAGCAGTGACGCCTGGGTCTTGGGAGGCGTGCGGTTGATCTCGTCGGCGAGCAGGAGGTTGGTGAACACCGGGCCGGGCTGGAAGGAGAACTCGGCGGTGCGTGCGTCGTAGACGAGTGAGCCGGTGACGTCGCTCGGCATGAGGTCGGGGGTGAACTGGACGCGCTTGGTGTCGAGTTCCAGTGCGGACGCGAGCGCGCGGACGAGCAGCGTTTTGGCCACGCCGGGGACTCCTTCGAGGAGAACGTGTCCGCGGCAGAGGAGGGCGACGACGAGACCGGTCACGGCGGGGTCCTGGCCGACCACGGCTTTGGCGATCTCGGCGCGCAGGGCTTCCAGGGAGGAGCGGGCGGTGTCCGCGTCCCCGGAGTACCCGGCGTTGTCAGTGGTCGGGTCCATCATGAAATGCGTACCTCTCTTTCGAGGGCGTCGAGTTGGTCGGCAAGGGAGACGAGGGCCGCGTCGTCGCGGGGCGGCGGTCCGAAGAGGAGCGGGAGCAGGGCCTGTCCGTCGCCGTCGAGGCGGGCGGACAGGGCGGGGAGCAGGGCTTCGGGCGTGTGGGCCTGGGCCGGGGGCACGCCGAGGAGGGGGGCGAGGCGGGTGCGGGTGGCGGAGCGCAGAGCGGAGGCCGCGCGGTCGCGGGCGTTGGCCTTGCGGTAGAGGCGGGCGCGGCCTTCGGCGGTTTCGGAGGCGCGGATCGCGACGGGGAGGCGTTCGGGTACGAGGGGGCCCATTCGGCGTGCCCGCCACAGGGCGGCCAGGACCGCCGCGATGAAGAGCTGCAGTGTGCCCCAGAGCCAGCCCGAGGGGAGCAGGTCGAAGAAGCTCTGGTCGCCCGCGTCGGTGGCCGAGTCGTCGGAGAGCGAGGGGAGGTACCAGACCAGGTGGGAGCGGGAGCCGAGGAGTTGGAGAGCGAGCGAGGCGTTGCCCTGCTCGTCGAGGCGGTCGTTGTAGAGGATGTCGGGGGCGCCGAGCACGATGGTGTCGCCGCTTCCGGAGGCCGTCGGTACACGCAGGAGCGTGGGGAGGCCGTCGCTGGGGTAGCAGGCGTCGGTGCCCGGGGCGGCGGAGGCGTAGCGGACGCCGCCCGTGTCGGCGCTGCCCGCCCGGCGGGCGGCGGGCAGGGTGCAGTCGGGGGAGAGCGTCGAGTCGAAACTGACCGCTGGATCGGCGGAGACTCCGGGGGCGAGGGTGCCGACGGAGGGCGATCCGGGGGCGATCAGGATCGTGCGGCCGTTCGAGGTCTCCGTCGTCCTCTTCAGGAGCGTCTGCTGACGCTTGGTCAGCAGGTCGGGTGCGGCGATCAGCAGGGTGGTGTCGGGTGCGGCGGCCGCGCGGGCCTCGCCGAGGGTGGTGACCACGCGCGTGGAGACCCCCTGGTCGGCGAGGAGTTCGGCGACGGCCCGGCTGCCGTAGGGGTCGGCGGAGCGCGGGTCGAGTCGGCCGTGCCGGGCGTCCGAGCGGACCGCGGCCATCACGACGGCGGCCACCAGCAGAAGGACGAGGGCGAGGACGACTCCGCGCGCGCGGGTCCACCACTGGCGGGCGGTGGGCGAGGCCGAGGTGGAGGTGAGGGTGGCCTCGGTCATGAGGCGGCCCCCTGGCGGCTGTCGCGGTTCGTGTTCCGGTTCGTGCTGTGGGTGTTGTCCGTGAGTACGGGCTTGGTGCGCTCCAGGTCGCGGTCGAGCTCGGTGAGGCGCTGGTACGCGCGGGGGTCGCCGGCCCGGCCGCCGTACGTGACGTCGTCGAAGTCCCGTGCCGCGGCGCGCAGTCGGTCCGTGTGGGCGGGCAGGGTGCGGCTCGCGTCCGCGGCTGCCTCGTCGGCCGTGCGGCCGGGCCGCGGGTCGAGCAGGGCGCGTTCCTCCAGGGAGCGGACGATGGCGCGCATCCGCTCCTGGACGGCCTGGGTCCAATGGCCCTGGGCGGCCTGGTCCTCGGCGGCGGCGCGGTGTTCGGCGGCGCTCCTGGGGCGGTCGTCGAAGAGCGTGGCGGAGGAGGCGGGGGTGCGGTGCGGGGTGCCCAGGCGCCACCACAGGGCGGCCACGACCGCCACCACGGCGAGGACGACGACGAGGAGTCCGAGCGTCCCGCCGGGTGTCGCGGCGGAGGCGGCGCCGAACAGTTTGTCGACCCAGTCCCAGAACGCGTTCAGGGCGCGCTGGGCCAGGCCGGGGTCGTTCTCGTGGTACATCCGCTTGGACAGCTCGCGTCTGGCCGCCTCCCGCGCGGGATCGCGCGGCGTCGTCACCGGCGGTTCGTCGCCGCGCGACAGCGCGAGGACGGCTGTCGCACCGGTGTGCGGCCCTGCGAGTACTGCTGTGAGGACGCCCCCCGCCCCGTTCACCGCATCAACTCCCCGGTGTGGTGCCGGAAGCCCCGGTGCCGTGGCCCTGGACACCGGCGGCTCGGGCCAGGTCGAGGTCGAGGGCCTCGCGGCGGATGCGCTGGTCGATGTACAGGAGCACGGTGACGCCCGCGGTGATCGGGAAGGTGAGCATCGCTCCGATCACCGAGCCGACACCGCTCACGATGAGGAAGGTCCAGCCGACGTCGCCGGCGTTGTCGAGGAAGCCGGTGAAGCCGTCGCCGCTCAGCGCCGCGGCCAGGACGGCGAAGGGGATCACGATGATCGACGCCACGATGTTGGCGATGATCGTGGCGAGGAGCTGGATGCCGAACACCCGCCACCAGGAGCCGCGTACAAGTTTCGCGGAGCGGCTCATCGACTTCCGGACGCCCTGCTTCTCCAGCATCAGGGCGGGAGAGGCGAGCGAGAAGCGGATCATCAGCCAGCCGGCGACGACGAGGCCGGCCAGTGCGCCGAGGACGGCGAAAGCAGCACCGGCGTCACCCGAGCCGCCCAGAGCCGCGAGCAGACCGGGGAGGGCGCCGACGCCGACGATCACGACGGCGATGAGCGGCAGCAGGAGGGTCAGGCCGAGCAGCTTCGGCAGCTGGGGACGGGCGTCCCGCCAGGCCTCGCTCGTGGTGACCGGCTTGCCGAGCACCGCGCGGCTGGTCACCGACGTGAGCAGGGCCGTCGCGACGATGGTGGCGAGCAGGGTGATGATCAGGACGGCACCGGTGCTCAGCATGGTGTCGCCGAGAGCCCGGCTCAGCTCCTCGACGGTGGCGCTCGGGTCGTTGAGGGCGTCCGTATCGGCGTTGTCGTCCAGGACGAAGCCCTGGACCAGGATGACCGCGATCTGCGTGACGACGGCGACGGTCAGCGAGATGCCGAGGACCGTGCGCCAGTAGGCGCGCATGGTCGAGACGGCGCCGTCGAGGATCTCGCCGACGCCGAGCGGGCGCAGCGGGATGACGCCGGGCTTGGCGGCGGGCGGTGGTCCGCCCCAGTTGCCGCCCCAGCCGGCGGGGCCACCGGGGCCGCCGTATCCGTGGCCGGGGCCTCCCCAGCCGCCGTGTCCGCCGGGCTGCTGACCGCCCCAGCCCGGACCGGGCGGAGGGGGCGGCGGGGCCTGGCCGGGGCCTTGCGTGCCGGGAGCGGACCACTGGGCGGGTGGGGGCTGCTCCTTGGACCACTTCGAGGGCTGCTCGGGTTGGTTCGCTCCGCCCTGGCCTACGGGCTGCGGGGTGCCGGAGGAATCAGGCTCCTCTCCGCCGGAGGGGGCGGATCCGGGCGAGGCCCAGCCCGGAGTGTCGTTCATCGTCGCTCCTTCACGGTGCCCGTCCCGCGGTCGCGGCGGCAGGTTGGCAGCCATCGTGCCACGGTGTGTGCGGCAAGGGAGCGGCCCCTGTATGGGCTGCACACCTTCAATTGTCCGCCGGGTACGGGGCAGACTGGACGGATGGCTGATCACTACGCGCAATCCCGCGAGGACAGCGGGCCGACGGAGATACCCGCGATCCGCTGGCACGAGCCGCCCGAAGGCCCTGTCCTGATCCTTCTCGACCAGACGCGGCTTCCCGCCGAGGAGGTCGAGCTGGTGTGCACCGACGCGCCCGCGCTGGTGGAGGCGATCCGCACGCTCGCGGTGCGCGGGGCGCCGCTGCTCGGGATCGCCGGGGCGTACGGCGTCGCGCTGGCCGCCGTACGCGGCTTCGACGTGGACGAGGCCGCTCTCGGGCTGGCCGGTGCCCGGCCGACCGCCGTGAACCTCGCGGTCGGGGTGCGCCGGGCGCAGGCCGCCTACCGGGCGGCGCTCTCCGGGGGCGGCGATCAGGAGGCGGCCGCCGCGGCCGCGCTCGCCGCGGCACGGGCGCTGCACCGGGAGGACGCCGAGGCCAGCGCGCGCATGGCCGGGCACGGGCTGGCACTGCTCGACGAACTGCTGCCGGGCGGCGGGCACCGGGTGCTCACGCACTGCAACACCGGGGCGCTGGTGTCCGGTGGGGAGGGCACGGCGTTCGCCGTGGCGCTCGCGGCGCATCGGGCGGGGCAACTGCGGCGGCTCTGGGTGGACGAGACGCGGCCGTTGCTGCAGGGCGCTCGCCTGACGGCGTACGAGGCGGCTCGCAACGGAATGGCGTACACCTTGCTCACCGACAGTGCGGCGGGTTCGCTGTTCTCGACCGGTGAGGTGGACGCGGTGCTGATCGGTGCCGACCGCATCGCGGCCGACGGTTCGGTGGCGAACAAGGTGGGGAGCTATCCGCTCGCGGTGCTGGCGAGGTACCACCATGTGCCGTTCATCGTGGTGGCGCCGGTGACGACGATCGACCCGGACACGCCCGACGGGGCGTCCATCGAGGTCGAGCAGCGCGCCGGTCATGAAGTGACGGAGATCACGGCACCACAGGTGCCGGTGGTGGGAGTCGAGGCGGGAGGCGGTATACCTGTGGCACCCCTGGGGACCCAGGCGTACAACCCGGCGTTCGATGTGACGCCGCCGGAGTTGATCACGGCGATCGTCACCGAAGAGGGCGTTGTTTCGCCCGTGACGGCTGAGGCTCTCGCCGAGCTGTGTGACTTGTCACGCCAGGTAACGATTTAGTTAATGGGATGATGTCGTTTATGAAGGGACGAGTCCTTGTCGTCGATGACGACACCGCACTGGCCGAGATGCTCGGCATTGTGTTGCGTGGTGAAGGTTTTGAGCCGTCTTTCGTAGCCGACGGCGACAAGGCGCTGGCCGCTTTCCGCGATGCCAAGCCCGACCTGGTGCTCCTGGACCTGATGCTGCCCGGACGGGACGGCATCGAGGTATGCCGCCTGATCAGGGCGGAGTCCGGGGTACCGATCGTGATGCTCACGGCGAAGAGCGACACCGTCGATGTCGTGGTCGGCCTCGAATCGGGCGCCGACGACTACATCGTGAAGCCGTTCAAGCCAAAGGAGCTGGTGGCGCGGATCAGGGCGCGGCTGCGCCGTTCGGAGGAGCCGGCACCCGAACAGCTGTCGATCGGCGATCTCGTGATCGATGTCGCCGGTCACTCTGTGAAACGGGACGGCATGTCCATCGCGCTGACGCCGCTGGAGTTCGACCTGCTGGTCGCGCTGGCGCGCAAGCCGTGGCAGGTGTTCACGCGTGAGGTCCTGCTGGAGCAGGTGTGGGGCTACCGGCACGCGGCGGACACCCGCCTGGTGAACGTGCATGTCCAGCGGCTGCGCTCCAAGGTCGAGAAGGACCCGGAGCGTCCGGAGATCGTGGTGACCGTCCGAGGTGTCGGTTACAAGGCAGGGCCGAGCTGACATGTCACGGGACAGTGCCGCTCCGGCGCCCGCTGAGCAGGGGGACCGTTCGGGGCGGCCTGTCGGCCGGAACATGACGGGTTCACGCTGGGAAAGGTTCTTCGAGGGAGGACTGCTCCAGGGCGGAGTCCAGGGCAGCCCGGTCCTTCGGCTGCTCATACGCTGGGTGCGTCGTCCGTTGCTGCCCGTGATGCGGCTGTGGCGGCGCAACATCCAGCTCAAGATCGTTGTGACGACGCTGCTGATGTCGCTCGGTGTCGTCCTGCTGCTCGGCTTCGTCGTGATCGGGCAGGTGCGCAACGGCCTGCTCGACGCCAAGGTGAAGGCCTCGCAGAGCCAGGCCACCGGTGGTTTCGCGGCGGCCAAGCAGCAGGCGGACGGGGGAGTGACCGCGAACGGCGACGAAGGGTCGTCCGCCGACGGCCGCTCGTCCAAGAACGTCAGCCAGTGGATGACCGATCTCGTCGTGTCCCTGTCCAGTGGTGGACAGGGTGCGTTCGACGTGGTGACGCTCAACTCCACCGCGGCGGGCGACGGCAGCGGTGGCCTCGCGCCGCGGTACTCGGGTCAGGTCGACCCGACGGTGAGCGTGCCCGAGAATCTGCGCGCCCGGGTCGACGAGAGCACGGCCGCGGCGCAGAGCTACACCCGTGTCGTCTACAAGGACGGCCGTGAGTCCCAGCCGGCGCTGGTCATCGGCAAGCAGGTCAACGACCCCAACGGGGACGCGTACCAGCTCTACTACCTCTTCCCGCTGACGCAGGAGGAGAAGTCGCTGAGCCTGGTCAAGGGGACCCTCGCAACGGCCGGACTGTTCGTCGTGGTGCTCCTCGGCGCCATCGCCTGGCTCGTGGTGCGCCAGGTCGTCACCCCGGTGCGGATGGCGGCCGGGATCGCCGAACGGCTCTCCGCCGGACGCCTCCAGGAACGTATGAAGGTCACCGGCGAGGACGACATCGCGCGCCTCGGCGAGGCCTTCAACAAGATGGCGCAGAACCTTCAGCTGAAGATCCAGCAGCTGGAGGACCTCTCGCGGATGCAGCGGCGGTTCGTCTCCGACGTGTCGCACGAACTGCGGACGCCGCTGACGACCGTGCGGATGGCAGCCGATGTCATCCACGACGCGCGTGTGGACTTCGACCCGGTGACCGCGCGGTCGGCCGAGCTTCTCGCCGACCAGCTGGACCGGTTCGAGACGCTGCTCGCGGACCTGCTGGAGATCAGCCGGTTCGACGCGGGCGCGGCGGCGCTGGAGGCCGACGCGATCGACCTCAGAGAAGTCGTACGACGGGTGGTCGGCGGAGCCGAGCCGCTCGCCGAGCGCAAGGGCACGCACATACGCGTCGTCGGCGACCAGCAGCCGCTGATCGCCGAGGCCGACGCCCGGCGGGTCGAGCGGGTGCTGCGCAACCTCGTCGTCAACGCCGTGGAGCACGGCGAGGGCAAGGACGTCGTCGTCAGGCTCGCCGCGGCGGGCGGAGCGGTCGCGATCGCGGTCCGCGACTTCGGCGTCGGGCTCAAGCCCGGCGAGGCGACCCGGGTGTTCAGCCGCTTCTGGCGGGCCGACCCGGCACGCGCGCGTACCACCGGCGGCACGGGCCTCGGCCTGTCCATCGCTCTGGAGGACGCGCGGCTGCACGGCGGCTGGCTGCAGGCCTGGGGCGAGCCGGGCGGCGGTTCGCAGTTCCGGCTGACCCTGCCGCGGACGGCCGACGAGCCTCTCAGGGGATCGCCGATACCGCTGGAACCCAAGGACTCCCGGCGCAACCGCGGACTCGACGACGCCGGTCTGCCGCACGGCGGCAGTACCAAGCTCGCGACGGTGCCCGTACAGCAGTCCGGAGCCGGGACGGGTTCCATGCCGCCGCACGGGCCCATGGCCCCACGGCTGGCCGGGGCGTCGCCCACGGCCGATCCGACGGCGCTGCCCGGCAACGGCGCGCGCGTGGTGCCCCGGCCCGCCGGGGCGGTGCGCCGCCAGGAGGAGACATCCGGCACCGGCCGGGAACGGACCGCGCAGGAGCGGGGGCGGGACGGCGAGAGGCCGGAGGAGCTCGGACATGGGGAGGCATTTCGTGGGCGCTGACCGCGGGGGGAACGGCGTCCGCGGACGCCGTCCGGTACGCGTCGTGGTGTACGCCGGCTGTGGAGCCCTGCTGCTGGCGGGGTGTGCCTCGATGCCGGACAACGGGGACCTGCGCGGGGTCGAGTCGACGCCGCGCCAGGACTCGCAGGTCCGCGTCTACGCCATGCCGCCGCACCCCGGCGCCTCGGCGGCGGAGATCGTGCAGGGCTTCCTTGAGGCGCTGACCAGCGACGACGCCAAGTACGAGACGGCCGGCAAATACCTCACCGACGGCGCCCGCAAGGCGTGGGATCCGTACCGCTCCACGACGGTCCTCGCGGACGCGCCGAACTCGGTGGCGCTGCCCTCGGAGGCCAAGGGCGGCAGTCGCGACGCCGCGTTCCGGCTGAGCGGCGGCAAGGTCGCCAAGGTGGACGTGCGGCACGCGTACGAGCCGGACGCCGGCGAGTACAGCGGGTCGGTTCATCTGACCAGGCTGAAGAGCAACAAGCAGTGGCGTATCGACGCGCTGCCGCAGGGTGTCGTGATGGGCACGTCCGACTTCCAGCGCAACTACGTGTCGGTGAACAAGTACTTCTACGCGTCGAACGGCAACTCCGGCAGCGGCCGTCCCCTGCGGACCGTCGCCGACCCGGTCTATGTGCGCGCGCAGGTGGACCCGATGACGCAGATCGTGCGCGCGCTCCTGAAGGGGCCCACGAGCTGGCTGGACCCGGTGGTCAGGTCGAGCTTCCCCTCGGGCACGGAGCTGAGGAACAGCGACGTGTCGCTGGCGCCCGACGACCGCAACAGGGTCACGGTGCCGCTGAACGACAAGGCGGACCGTGTCGGACTCCCCAAGTGCCGTCAGATGGCGGCCCAACTCCTCCTCACCCTCCAGGACCTGACTCCCACCGGCGTCGACGAGGTGGAGTTCCAGAAGTCGGACGGTACGCAGCTGTGCGTGCTGAACAAGAGCCAGGCCGAGGGCGTCGCCGCGCACGGTACGGGCGAGCACCCGGGGTACCAGTACTTCATCGACCACGAGCAGCGGCTCGTCCGGATGCCCCGTGAGAACAGTGACAGGAAGCCCGAGCCCGTGCCCGGTGCGCTGGGCGAGGGCGGCAAGAAGCTGCGGGCCGCCGCGGTGGCGCGGGACGAGGGCAGCGCGGCCGGGGTGTCGGCCGACGGCCGGAACCTGTACGTCGGGTCGCTGGTGTCGGGCGGTTCGCTCGGCGAGCCGGTGGTGCAGAGCCAGGGCAGGACGGCCGACGACCGACTGACGACGCCCAGCTGGGACGCGCGGGGCGACCTGTGGGTGGCCGACCGTGATCCGAAGAATCCCCGGCTGCTTCTGCTGGAGAAGGGCGCGGGCGAGCCCGTTGTCGTCGGGGCGTCGCAGCTCGACGGGCGTATCGAGGCGGTGCGGGTGGCCGCCGACGGCGTGCGGATCGCGCTGATCGTCGAGAAGGACGGCAAGAGCTCGCTGCAGATCGGGCGCATCCAGCGATCCGGGCCGGACGATCCGCGCGGTGTGTTCGTCTTCGATCCGCGCTCCGTGGCACCCCAGCTGGAGGAGGTCACGGCCATGTCCTGGGCCGGGGACAGCCGGCTCGTGGTGGT
This sequence comes from Streptomyces sp. NPDC060027, assembly GCF_042737005.1. Classification (NCBI taxonomy): domain Bacteria; kingdom Bacillati; phylum Actinomycetota; class Actinomycetes; order Kitasatosporales; family Streptomycetaceae; genus Streptomyces; species Streptomyces sp. NPDC060027. The sequence continues at coordinate 61,213 of NZ_JBHWVI010000019.1, read as the reverse complement.
CGGCAGCGAGAAGGGCGCCGTGCAGCAGATGCGGTACGTCCAGGTCGACGGTTCCACGCCGTTGGGCACTTCGCCCTCCGCGCTGGCCAACGTCAAGGAGATCGCCGCGTCCGAGGACGAGCAGCTGCCTCTGGTGGCGCACTCGGAGACGGACGGGATCGTGCGGCTGTCGGCGGGGGAGCAGTGGCAGAAGGTGGTCCAGGACGGGACGGCGCCGGTCTATCCCGGGTAGCGCCCTCGGTTCTGCGTCGGCGGGCTCGTCCGGTTTCCGGGCGGGCCCGCCGACGTTTGCGCCCGCTCGCTCACCGGCGGCCCGTGCGCGGGCCCGGCCCTGTCGTCCGCCCTGTCGTGGGCCGGCGTACAGCCGATCCAGGGGTTGTCCACAGGGGTTGTCCACAGGGGTGGCCGAGCGGGGCGGGCGTTGGCACAGTGGTGGTCATGCGGGGGTGGTGGCGGGACCTCACGGATCTGGTACTGCCGGCCGAGTGCGGAGGCTGCGGGAGGCCTCGCGCGGTGCTCTGCCCCGAGTGCCGTGCCGCCCTGAGCGGGGCCGCTCCGTGCCGGGTGCGACCGGTGCCCGAGCCGGCGGGGCTGCCTGTCGTGCACGCGGCGGCTCCCTACGAGGACGAGGTGCGGGCCGCGCTCCTCGCCCACAAGGAACGCGGTGCGCTGGCACTGGCGGCACCTCTGGGAGCGGCCCTCGCGGGGGCTGTGCGGGCGGGTCTGGGGCCGGTGCGACGTCCTGGTCCGGCCGGGCGGCTCACGGCTTCGCAGGGGCGGCTGGAGCTCGGGAAGGGGGAAGCGTGGGGCGGTCCGGGGCGGCGCGCGACCGGAGGCGCGGTGGTCCGGGGTTCGGGAGCGGGACGCGGGCCCGTGCTGCTCGTCCCCGTGCCGTCGGCGCGGAGGGCGGTCCGGGCGCGGGGGCATGATCCGGCGCGGCGGATCGCGCTCGCGGCGGCGGGCGAACTGCGGCGCACGGGAACGCCTGCCCGGGTCCTCGGCGTGCTGCGCCAGCGGCGTGCCGTGGCCGACCAGTCGGGGCTGAACTCCCGGCAGCGGCTGGCCAATCTGACGGGGGCCCTGGAGGTCGTCGCCGGGGCCGAGCGGCTGCTGGCCGAGGGAGGCCGGGTCGTGCTGGTGGACGACCTGATGACGACGGGGGCCTCGTTGGCGGAGGCGGCGCGGGCCGTACGGGCCGCGCAGTCGGGTGTGCGGGCGGTGCGATGGACGGGTGACGGCACGGAACTGTCGGCAGTGGAAGGGCGGATCGTGGGTAGGGAGCAAGCCGGAGGAACGAGCGGTGACACGGTCTGCTCGGCCGTGGTCGCCGCGCCTCCGGACGCTTTCGAAATAAACCGGAACTGACCGAGAACTTGCATCGTTGCAGGTAATGGGTGGGTCAATTCACCTGAACGGAGGTACGTCTCAGTAGAGGGTGACGACATCCGTCCAGGCGAGATATGTTCGGTTGTGAGGGAATGGCGCAGGCCAGTCCCTCGCGCATCCGAGTGCCGTACCGCGGGTTTTCAGCAATCACCCGCATCGGTGGGGTGGAGATCTTGTCCTTGGGGGAGGAGGAGGTGACAGTCACCGAGTCCGAGGTTCCGGTGCTCACCGGAACCTGGTGCAAAAGGGAGATGCTCCGCCAGTGGAGCGGGGCTATCCGGGAACGGAGTTCTGCGTGGACATCGTCGTCAAGGGCCGCAAGACCGAGGTGCCTGAGCGGTTCCGCAAGCACGTGGCCGAGAAGCTGAAGCTGGAGAAGATCCAGAAGCTCGATGGCAAGGTGATCAGCCTCGACGTCGAGGTGTCCAAGGAGCCCAACCCCCGACAGGCCGACCGCAGTGACAGGGTGGAGATCACGCTCCATTCCCGCGGACCGGTGATCCGGGCGGAGGCAGCGGCAAGCGACGCGTATGCAGCACTCGACCTGGCCGCGGACAAGCTCGAGGCCCGGCTGCGCAAGCAGCACGACAAGCGCTACACCCGCCGTGGCAACGGCAGGATCTCGGCAGCCGAGGTCGCCGACGTCGTCCCGGGGGCGGCGACGCTGAACGGCGACGGCAGCGTCGTCCACGACGACGAGCCGGACGCGGTACCGACGAAGAAGATCGGCTCTCTCGAGATCATGGGCGAAGGCCCCTGTGTCGTCCGCGAGAAGACCCATGTGGCCGCACCGATGACGCTCGACCAGGCGCTCTACGAAATGGAGCTGGTCGGGCACGACTTCTACCTCTTCGTCGACTCCGAGACGAAGGAGCCCAGTGTCGTCTACCGGCGGCACGCGTACGACTACGGCGTCATCCACCTCAGCACGGACCCGATGGTCACCCAGGGCGGAGCGGACGCGCCGGGCGGCGCGCTCGGCGGCTGACCACCCCTGGTGACGGCTCAGCCGGTGCCCCTGGAGCGCGAGTGCGCCCCCAGGGGCACCGGTGTGCGACCACTTCACGTTCCGCGATGTCACCGCGCTGCCGTCCGGGCATGGAATCATGGCCGCACCGGCCCAACCGGTGGGCCGTTGCCTTGGGTTGGCGATGGCACGGAAACACAGGCCACGGCCTTCAGGGGGAGGAACGATGGCGGACAGCTTCGGACCGATGCGTGACCGTGATGCCGACGACGGCGTCGTCGCCACCGGCCTGGACGCGGGCTCTCCGCGCAAGGAGCCCATCCGGGTCCTTGTCGTGGACGACCACGCCCTCTTCCGTCGAGGTCTGGAGATCGTTCTCGCGGCCGAGGAGGACATCCAGGTCGTCGGCGAGGCGGGGGACGGGGCGGAGGCGGTCGACAAGGCCGCGGACCTGCTGCCCGACATCGTGCTGATGGACGTACGGATGCCCAAGCGCGGCGGTATCGAGGCGTGCACCTCCATCAAGGAGGTGGCCCCCAGCGCGAAGATCATCATGCTGACGATCAGCGACGAGGAAGCCGACCTCTACGACGCGATCAAGGCGGGCGCGACCGGATATCTCCTCAAGGAGATCTCCACGGACGAGGTGGCCACGGCCATTCGCGCGGTGGCCGACGGGCAGTCGCAGATCAGTCCCTCGATGGCGTCGAAACTCCTCACCGAGTTCAAGTCGATGATCCAGCGGACGGACGAGCGCCGGCTGGTGCCCGCGCCGCGGCTCACCGATCGCGAGCTGGAGGTCCTCAAACTCGTGGCCACGGGGATGAACAACCGCGATATCGCCAAGGAGTTGTTCATCTCCGAGAACACCGTGAAAAACCATGTGCGCAACATCCTGGAGAAACTGCAGCTGCACTCCAGGATGGAAGCCGTGGTGTACGCGATGCGGGAGAAGATCCTCGAGATCCGCTAGGCGTATCGGCGTACCCCGAGGACGCGTTCCGCCGGGAGCTACCCGAGAACGCGGACGACTTCCCCGATGAGCGGCTCGCGCAGTTCCGGGGCGTCCACCCGCTCGACGCGCACATCCGTGCAGTCCACCCAGCTCGCGGCCTCCGCCAGGGCCTGAGCCACCGCCGCGACCGCCTTGGCGCCGTCCAGGGTGACCTGCCTGGCGACCAGCGTGCGGCCCTCCCGGGCCGGGTCCACCCGGCCGACGAGCCGGCCGCCGGCCAGGACCGGCATCGCGAAGTAGCCGTGGATCCGCTTCGGCTTGGGTGTGTACGCCTCCAGGCGATGCGTGAAATCGAAGATCCGCTCCGTGCGCGCCCGCTCCCAGATCAGGGAGTCGAACGGCGACAGGAGCGTCGTACGGTGGCGGCCGCGCGGAACCGTCTCCAGTGCCACCGGGTCCGCCCACGCGTCCCCCGACGTTCTTCCGCCGAGGCTCCTGGCGCCGCCCTTCTGGGCCGTGGGCCTGCCCCAGCCCTCCACCGTCACCGGGACCAGGCCCGAGTCCGCGATCACCGCGTCGACCTGCTCGCCCCTGAGGCGGTGGTAGTCGGCGATGTCCGCGCGGGTGCCGACACCGAGGGACTGGCCGGCGAGGCGGACCAGACGGCGCAGGCACTCCGCGTCGTCCAGTTCGTCGTGCAGCAGCGACTTCGGGATGGCGCGCTCCGCGAGGTCGTAGACCCGCTTCCAGCCGCGCCGCTCCACGCACACCACCTCGCCGTACATCAGCGCGCGTTCGACGGCGACCTTGGTGCCCGACCAGTCCCACCACTCGCTGGTCTTCTTCGCCCCGCCCAAGTCCGTGGCCGTGAGGGGGCCTTCGGCGCGCAGTTGCTTGACGACCTGGTCGTAGGCGCCGTCGGGCAGGTCGTGGTTCCAGTGCGGGCGGGCGCGGTAGGCGCGGCGGCGGAACGCGAAATGCGGCCACTCCTCCACGGGCAGGATGCAGGCCGCGTGGGACCAGTACTCGAAGGCGTGCGGTGCCGGGGATGTGTCGGCGGCCGGTGACGACGTCCAGTAGGCCTGCTCGACGGTCTTGCGGCCGACGGCGCCGAGACGGGCGTACGGAATGAGTTCGTGGGAGCGGGCGAGGACGGAGATGGTGTCGAGCTGGACCGCTCCGAGGTGCCGCAGGACTCCGCGGACGCCCGCCCTGCGGTCCGGGGCGCCCAAGAACCCCTGGGCTCGCAGGGCGATGCGGCGGGCTTCGTCCGCCGAGAGTTCGGTGATGGGAGGCGGAAGACTCGTCATGCCCACACGTTAGGCGGTGCCACTGACAATGGGGCCCGGCCGGGCGACCGGGCCGATGACCGGAGCCCGTGGCCGAGCCCGTGGCCGAGCCCGTGGCGAGCCCGTGGCCGAGCCCGTGGCCGGCGACCGAGCCGGTGAGCGGTGCCGGTCACCGGCGCTCGTCGTCCGCGCCCGGCCGGGCTCACCTGGCCGGCAGGTACGGCGCCGTCGACGGCAGGCCCAGGTCCGACGGGAGCAGCGAGCCCACCCAGCAGTCCCTGCGTACGCCCTTGTTGTTGATGGCGGCGCGCAGGGTCCCTTCGATGGTGAAGCCGGCGCGTTCGGCGACCGCGCGGGAACCGGTGTTGCCGACCTCGGCACGCCACTCGACCCGGTCGACGGACAGGTCCGTGAAGGCCCATCGGGAGGCCGCGACGGTGGCTTCGGCGATGTAGCCGTTGCCGCGGTGCTCCTTCGTCGCCCAGTAGCCGACCTCGCCGACGCCCAGGGAGCGCATGGTGATGGCGAGCATGCCCGCCAACTTCCCGGAGGGGAGGAAGACGCCGAAGGCGAAGGCGGAGCCGTCCGCCCAGCCTTCGGGCACCATCTGGTCCGTGAAGCCCGTCGCGTGCTCGCGCAGATAGGGCGACGGGATCGTGGTCCAGCGCTGGATGTCGGGATCCTGGGCGGCCTCGTAGACGGCGTCGGTGTCGTCCGCCCCCACGATGCGCAGGACGAGACGGTCGGTGGTCAGCGTGACGGGGTCCATCGGCCGATTCTGCTCGGGCATCCGGACGGACGCCATTCCTTTGCTGTGAGTGAGGGGTTCGCTACTTTTCGCTGTGCGAACGCGGCACCTTCAGCAACCCCGGTCCGTTGTCCTGGTGGCTGTCACCGGCAGACCTCCCGGCGCGGTGTGGTCCTCGCTTACGATGGCCGTTGCTCAAGCTGTGATTTGAAACTGCCATTGAAACCGACCGTCCCAGGCCCGACCGGCAAGGAGACAAACCCCCGTGTCCGTCCTCTCGAAGATCATGCGTGCAGGCGAAGGCAAGATCCTGCGCAAGCTGCACCGCATCGCGGACCAGGTCAACTCCATCGAAGAGGACTTCGTCGACCTCTCCGACGCCGAGCTGAGGGCCCTCACCGATGAGTACAAGCAGCGGTACGCCGACGGCGAAAGCCTCGACGACCTGCTGCCCGAGGCGTTCGCCACCGTCCGTGAGGCTGCCAAGCGCGCCCTTGGCCAGCGTCACTACGACGTGCAGATGATGGGTGGCGCCGCGCTCCACCTCGGCTATGTCGCAGAGATGAAGACCGGTGAGGGCAAGACCCTCGTCGGCACCCTGCCCGCGTATCTGAACGCTCTTTCCGGCAAGGGCGTCCACCTCATCACGGTCAACGACTACCTGGCCGAGCGCGACTCCGAAATGATGGGCCGCGTCCACAAGTTCCTCGGGCTCGAAGTCGGCTGCATCCTCGCCAACATGACCCCGGCCCAGCGCCGCGAGCAGTACGCGTGCGACATCACGTACGGCACGAACAACGAGTTCGGCTTCGACTATCTGCGCGACAACATGGCGTGGTCCCAGGACGAGCTCGTCCAGCGCGGCCACAACTTCGCGATCGTCGACGAGGTCGACTCCATCCTCGTCGACGAGGCCCGTACGCCGCTGATCATCTCCGGCCCGGCCGACCAGGCCACCAAGTGGTACGGCGATTTCGCCAAGCTGGTCACCCGCCTCAAGAAGGGTGAGCCCGGCAACCCCCTCAAGGGCATCGAGGAGACCGGCGACTACGAGGTCGACGAGAAGAAGCGCACCGTCGCCATCCACGAGCCCGGCGTCGCCAAGGTCGAGGACTGGCTGGGCATCGACAACCTCTACGAGTCGGTGAACACCCCGCTCGTCGGTTACCTGAACAACGCCATCAAGGCCAAGGAACTGTTCAAGAAGGACAAGGACTACGTCGTCATCGACGGCGAAGTCATGATCGTCGACGAGCACACCGGCCGTATCCTCGCCGGCCGCCGCTACAACGAGGGCATGCACCAGGCGATCGAGGCGAAGGAAGGGGTGGACATCAAGGACGAGAACCAGACGCTCGCCACGATCACCCTCCAGAACTTCTTCCGCCTCTACAAGCGCCACGACCACGACGGCAAGGAAATGCCCGGTCTCTCCGGCATGACCGGTACGGCGATGACCGAGGCCGCCGAGTTCCACCAGATCTACAAGCTCGGCGTCGTCCCGATCCCGACCAACAGGCCGATGGTCCGCAAGGACCAGTCCGACCTGATCTACCGCACCGAGGTCGCGAAGTTCGAGGCGGTCGTCGACGACATCGCCGAGAAGCACGAGAAGGGCCAGCCGATCCTGGTCGGCACCACCTCGGTCGAGAAGTCCGAGTACCTCTCGCAGCAGCTCGCCAAGCGCGGTATCCAGCACGAAGTGCTGAACGCGAAGCAGCACGACCGTGAGGCGCCGATCATCGCCCAGGCGGGCCGCAAGGGCGCCGTGACCGTCGCCACCAACATGGCCGGCCGTGGTACCGACATCAAGCTCGGCGGCAACCCCGACGACCTCGCCGAGGCGGAGCTGCGTCAGCGCGGCCTCGACCCCGAGGAGCACATCGAGGAGTGGGCGCACGCCCTGCCCGCCGCCCTGGAGCGTGCCGAGAAGGCGGTGAAGGCGGAGTTCGAGGAGGTCAAGGACCTCGGCGGGCTCTACGTCCTCGGTACCGAGCGCCATGAGTCGCGGCGTATCGACAACCAGCTGCGCGGTCGTTCCGGCCGTCAGGGCGACCCGGGCGAGTCCCGTTTCTACCTCTCCCTGGGCGACGACCTGATGCGCCTCTTCAAGGCGCAGATGGTCGAGCGCGTGATGTCGATGGCGAACGTCCCGGACGACGTGCCGATCGAGAACAAGATGGTCACGCGCGCGATCGCGTCCGCCCAGTCGCAGGTCGAGCAGCAGAACTTCGAGACCCGCAAGAACGTCCTGAAGTACGACGAGGTGCTCAACCGGCAGCGCGAGGTCATCTACGGCGAGCGCCGTCGCGTCCTGGAGGGCGAGGACCTCCAGGAGCAGATCCAGCACTTCATGGACGACACCATCGACGCCTACATCGCGGCCGAGACCGCCGAGGGCTTCGCCGAGGAGTGGGACCTCGACCGGCTGTGGGGCGCCTTCAAGCAGCTCTACCCGGTGAAGGTCACCGTCGACGAGATGGAGGACGCGGTCGGCGACCGTGCCGGTCTGACCGCCGAGTTCATCTCCGAGTCCATCAAGGACGACATCCACGACCAGTACGCGGCCCGCGAGGAGCAGCTCGGCTCCGAGATCATGCGTGAGCTGGAGCGCCGGGTCGTGCTGTCGGTCCTGGACCGCAAGTGGCGCGAGCACCTCTACGAGATGGACTATCTCCAGGAGGGCATCGGCCTGCGCGCGATGGCCCAGAAGGACCCGCTGGTCGAGTACCAGCGCGAGGGCTTCGACATGTTCAGCGCCATGATGGACGGCATCAAGGAGGAGTCCGTCGGCTACCTGTTCAACCTGGAGGTCCAGGTCGAGCAGCAGGTCGAGGAGGTCCCGGTCGACGACTCCGCGCCCTCCCTCTCCAAGCGGGACGCCGTTCCCGCGGGCGCGATGCGGCCCGAGATCCGCGCGAAGGGGCTCGACGCCCCGCAGCGGCCGGACCGGCTGCACTTCTCCGCGCCGACCGTCGACGGTGAGGGCGGCATCGTCGAGGGCGACTTCGCCAACGGCGACGAGCCCGTGCGCTCCGAGGCGGACGGGCTCACGCGCGCGGAGCGCCGCAAGCAGCAGAAGGGCGCCCGTCGGCGTAAGAAGTAGGGCGAGAGGGTCGCGGGCGGGCGGTGACCGCCGCCGCGCGCGACCGGTGACACGTCGGAAGGGCCGGGCACCTGGTGCCCGGCCCTTCGTGTTCGCCGGGGGCGGAGGCGGCGTGCAATCAGTCGCCGTTCAGTCGTTCGGGTGGGGCATGCGGGGGCCGCCGAGTTCGATCGCCGTGCAGCGCCAGCGGAGGTCGGGGCCCTGCTCCAGCCGGAAGGCCATGGCGCGGAGCTGGTCGCCGGCGCCGATGCGGGCGAAGACCTCGACGGCGCCGGGGCGCGCGACGTAGTAGCCGATGTCCCGGACGACGGGACGGGTGCCGCGGGTACGGAGGGGGCCGCGCTCGGCGAGCCAGGCCAGTTCGTCGTACGCGCGGCCCGCGGTGTGCCGCAGCATGCAGTGCACGGGACGCGCGCCGCTCAGTACGGCCAGCAGACGCTCGGCGAAGACGTCGGTGGGGCGGGGCTGGGGTGCGGGCGGGCGAGGCGCTTCGGCGGATGTCGTGCCGAGCGGCCGGGCCCCGCCTCGCGCCGTCGCCGGGGCCCGGCTTCCGGCCGGTGCCGCCGACGGGCTCCCCGTGGTCGGCGCCGTACACGGGTGGCCGGCGGGCCGGGTGGCCGACGGGTGGCCGGTGGTCCGTGCCGCCGACGGGTCGCCGGTGGCCGGAGCCGCGTACGGCCCCGGAGCCGGGTACGGCCGACTCGGGCTTCCTGGCGCCGACGGGTGGCCCGTGGACGGTGTCGGGGACGGGCGGCCCGTGGACGGAGCGGCGGCCGGGAGGCCCGCGAGGGGTGGCGGAGACGTGGCCGCGTCACCCGGTGCCGGGCTGCCGCCCGGGGGCCTGGTGGGGGTGCCCGTGCCCGGGGTGCGGGGTGGGGTGCTGCCGGGGCGGTGGGTGTCCTGGCGGCCGGGCGGACGGGTGCCCGGGTGGCGCCGCGTCCTGGTCATCACCTTGTTCATACGTCGTCCCCGCTCGTCGGGACCGGTCGACGCCGGTCGCTGGAACCGATCTCTACCGGTCGGTAACTTTCGTGTTGGGGATCTTGTACGAGGCGGGAGCGGCCCTCCGCAAGGACGGCGGGAGCGTGTCACGGCGCCGGGAGAGTTCACCTATCAGGGTGGCCGGGACGGGCGGAACCCTTGGCGGCACAGGGGTGCACCGGGTGAATCGCGGGCCCGGGGTGGACGCCACGGAGGGTGCGGCCGGGAACTCGAAAGGGGACGCCCGCACGTATCCTGAAGGCCCTCCCCGGAGGCGCGGGACCGCTCTCGCCGGAGCGCCCCGCGAGCCCTCGGGAGCCCCCGACTACGAAAGCGGCCAGCCATGCGCGTCTACGTCCCCCTGACCCTCTCCGGTCTCGCCGAGGCGTACAAGACGGGAGAGCTGGAGGCGGGACCGTTCGTCGCGTACGCGGTGACGCCCGCCCTGCGCGAGTGGTATCTCTCCGACGACATCGAGGAGCTGGAGTACGCGGCGCTGAGCCGTGCCGCGCTGGCCTCGCTGCGGCTCCTGGCGGTCGATCCCGGGGCCGTACGGCGCCGGGTCGTCGTCGCGGTCGACGTTCCGGACCGGGCCGCGGTCGCCGACCCCGACCGGGGGCTCGATCCCGTGGCGCTCGGCGAGGTGCGGGTCTCCCAGGCGGTGCCGTTGACCAAGGCGGCCGCCGTGCACGTCGACTCGGACGACGCGGAGGCGGATGTGACCGCGGCAGCGGCGGCGCTGGGCGCGGCGGACATCGGGGACGACGACGCCCAGTTCGTGGTCGACGGGGCCGAGGACCACGAACTGCTCTGGTTCGCCAGGCAGGAGATCCCCAACCTGATCGGGCTCGGGGAGTAGCCGCCCGGTTCCCGCCCACGATGAGGCGTTGTCGGTGGCGGCGGGTACGTTCTTGGTATGGGGAAGCAAGGAAACGCGCACATTGTGTGGGACTGGAACGGCACGCTGTTCCACGACAATGTCGCGATCATCGGGGCGACGAACGCCGCATTCGCCGAGCTGGGTCTTGAGCCGATCACGCTGGAGCGGTACCGGGCGATGTACTGCGTGCCCGTGCCGAAGTTCTACGAGCGGCTCATGGGGCGGCTGCCCACGGACGCCGAGTGGCAGATCATGGACGAGACCTTCCACCGGTACTACGCCGAGCACCGCAGAACGTGCGAGCTCACCGCCGGGGTGCCCGCGCTGCTGGCCGGATGGGGCGCGGCGGGTCGCAGCCAGTCCCTCCTGAGCATGTACGGCCACGAGGATCTGGTCCCGCTGGTGCGGAACTTCGGCATCGAGCCCCACTTCGTCCGGGTGGACGGGCGGACCGGGCCCTCCGGCGGCAGCAAGGCCGAGCACATGGTGCGGCACCTCGGGGCGATCACGGGTGTCGAGCCGTCCCGCGTGGTGGTGATCGGCGACGCCGCGGACGACGCGATCGCCGCACGGCACGTCGGGGCCGGGGCGGTCCTCTACACCGGCGGTTCCCACAGCCGCGCCAGCCTGGAAGTGGTCGGCGTTCCCGTGGTGGACAGCCTGGAGGAGGCGGTCGAGGAGGCCGAGCGGCTGGCGGCCTGAGCGGTCCGAGAGCCCTGACGACAGCCAGGGAGTGGCCTGGGCGGTCCGAAAGACCTGACGGCAGCCAGGGGGGCGGGGCGTCCCGAGAGGTCTGGCGCCGGCCAGGGAGCGGTCGGGGCGGTCCGAGGCGAGTTCTGGCGAGGGGACCTTCTTGAGCCCCTCGCCCGGTCCGCCCGTCCCGCCCGTGAGCCGGCCGTGCCCCCTCAGCTCACCGGGGCCTTCGCACGCAGCACCTTGAGGAACTCGCGCATCCAGGCGGAGTGGTCCGGCCAGGCGCGGGCGGAGACGAGGGTGCCGTCGACGACGGCCTCCGCGTCCTGGAAGGTCGCGCCCGCCGCCTGCATGTCGAGTTCCAGCGCGGGATACGCCGTGACGCGGCGGCCGCTCAGGCTGTCGACGGCCGCGGTCAGCAGAGGACCGTGGCAGATCTGCGCCACCGGCTTGTCCGCGTCGAAGAAGGACTTGAGGATCTTGCGGAGCTCGGGGTCGTTGCGGAGGTACTCCGGGGCGCGTCCGCCGGGGATGACCAGGGCGACGTACGCGCCGGGGTCGACCTCCGAGAACGCGAGGTCCGCCGGCCAGGTGTAGCCCGGCTTCTCGGTGTAGGTGTCGAAGCCCGGCTCGAAGTCGTGGACCACGAACTGGAGCTTCTTCTGGGTGGGGGCGGCGATGTGGACGTCGTAGCCCTCCTCGCGCAGGCGCTGGTAGGGGTACAGGACCTCCAGCGACTCCGCCGCGTCGCCGGTGACTATGAGGATCTTCGCTGCCATGATGCTGCGCTCCCGTCGGCCGTCTCGCGTGTTCCGTTGGTCGTCCCGGTCAACCTGCCTCCGGGAGCGGTTCTTGCCAAGGGGGCGTGCGCTGTTCGGGGCACCCGCGGTGGGGCCCGCCCGCGCACCCCGGCCGCCACAGGACTCCGCGGCCGCCGCAGAACACCGCCTGTAGTACGACGGTAGCCCGCAGTCGGCCCGCACTGCATGTCATCGCCCCATTCGTCCCTGTGCATAGTGTCAAAGTTCCACCCCCGGTTTTGTACACATACGGCTCATGACGGGGGCCGGGTAGAGGGCGATAGCCTGGTGGCGTGATCAGCGCGATATCTCGCGGGGGCATCGTCGCCCCTGCCCCGCGCCCGGAGCGCACGGACGACATCCGTGACCGGGCGTCCATCGCTGATCTTCGCGGGCGGGACGGGATGACGGCGAACGCCGTGTGCGGACACGCAAACGCGGCGAGCACCGACGGCAATGCACCCCGTGCGTCGATGGCACCCCGGGAACGGACGTCGCCGAGAGCAGCGTCACAGTCTCCGAATGCGTCGAGAATGACCGATACCCCGCCGCTCATCTCACCTTGCGGCATAGCGTCGAAGCAGACCGGACACCCCGCGTCACGGCGTTGCGTCGGAAGAGACGAGACCGTACTTCCTTCAACGTCACGCAACGGCGCGCGACAGGAGCCAGAGGACAATGCAGACCAAGCTGGACGAAGCCAAGGCCGAGCTGCTCGAACGGGCCGCCCGGGTAGCTGAGAACAGCCCGGTCGGGGGGCACCTACCGACTGGGACGACGGACGAGGGCACCCCCGACCGGGACAACGTGCTCGCGTTCCTCCAGCGCTACTACCTGCACACGGCCCCGGAGGACCTCACCGACCGAGACCCGGTCGATGTCTTCGGAGCGGCCTTCTCCCACTACCGACTGGCCGAGAACCGCCCTCAGGGCACGGCCAACGTGCGCGTGCACACCCCCACCGTCGAGGAGAACGGCTGGACCTGCAGCCACTCCGTCGTCGAGGTGGTCATGGACGACATGCCCTTCCTCGTCGACTCGGTGACCAACGAACTGTCCCGGCAGGGCCGCGGCATCCACGTCGTCATCCACCCGCAGGTCGTCGTACGACGCGACCTCACCGGCAAGCTCATCGAGGTGCTGCCCACGCGGCCCTCCGCCGAGGACCTGCCGCACGACGCGCACGTCGAGTCGTGGATCCACGTCGAGATCGACCGCGAGACCGACCGCGCCGACCTGAAGCAGATCACCGCCGACCTGCTGCGCGTCCTGTCCGACGTCCGTGAGGCCGTCGAGGACTGGGAGAAGATGCGCGACGCGGCGCTGCGGATCGCCGAGGAGCTCCCCAAGGAGCCGACCGCCGACGATCTGCGCGACCAGGAGGTCGAGGAGGCCCGTGAGCTGCTGCGCTGGCTCTCGGGAGACCACTTCACCTTCCTCGGGTACCGCGAGTACCAGCTGCGCGACGACGACTCGCTGGCCGCCGTCCCCGGCACCGGGCTCGGCATCCTGCGCTCCGACCCGCAGCACGGCGAGGACAGCCACCCGGTCAGCCCGTCCTTCGAGCGGCTGCCCGCCGACGCCCGCGCCAAGGCCCGCGAGCACAAGCTGCTGATCCTGACCAAGGCGAACAGCCGGGCCACCGTGCACCGGCCGTCGTACCTGGACTACGTCGGAGTCAAGAAGTTCGACGAGAACGGTGACGTCATCGGGGAGCGCCGCTTCCTGGGCCTGTTCTCCTCGGCTGCGTACACCGAGTCCGTGCGCCGGGTGCCCGTCGTCCGCCGCAAGGTCGACGAGGTCCTGCGCGGCGCCGGGTTCTCGCCCAACAGCCACGACGGGCGCGACCTGCTCCAGATCCTGGAGACCTACCCGCGCGACGAGCTGTTCCAGACCCCCGCCGACGAGCTCCGGGCGATCGTCACGTCCGTCCTGTACCTCCAGGAGCGGCGCCGGCTGCGGCTCTACCTGCGCCAGGACGAGTACGGGCGCTACTACTCGGCCCTCGTCTACCTCCCGCGCGACCGCTACACCACCGGTGTGCGCCTGCGGATCATCGACATCCTCAAGGAAGAGCTCAACGGCACCAGCGTCGACTTCACGGCCTGGAACACCGAGTCGATCCTGTCCCGGCTGCACTTCGTGGTCCGGGTCGAACCGGGCACCGAGCTGCCGCAGCTGTCCGACTCCGACAAGGAACGCATCGAGGCACGTCTCGTCGAGGCCGCGCGCTCCTGGGCCGACGGTTTCGGGGAGGCGCTGACCGCCGAGTGCGGCGAGGAGCGCGCCGCCGAACTGCTGCGCCGGTACGGCAACGCCTTCCCCGAGGGCTACAAGGCCGACCACTCCCCGCGCTCCGCCGTCGCCGACCTGGTCCACCTCCAGGCGCTCGACCAGGAGCTCAGCAAGGACTTCGCGCTCAGCCTGTACGAGCCGGTCGGCGCGGCACCCGGTGAGCGCCGCTTCAAGATCTACCGCACCGGCGAACAGGTCTCGCTCTCGGCGGTCCTGCCCGCCCTGAACCGCATGGGCGTCGAGGTCACTGACGAGCGGCCGTACGAACTGCGCTGCTCGGACCGTACGACGGCGTGGATCTACGACTTCGGGCTGCGCCTGCCGAAGTCCCTGAACGGCAACGGCGACTACCTCGGCGACGACGGCCGCGAGCGGTTCCAGGAGGCCTTCGCCGCCACCTGGACCGGGCAGGCCGAGAACGACGGCTTCAACGCCCTCGTGCTGAGCGCCGGGCTGACCTGGCGGCAGTCGATGGTGCTGCGCGCCTACGCGAAGTACCTGCGCCAGGCCGGTTCCACCTTCAGCCAGGACTACATGGAGGACACCCTCCGCAACAACGTCCACACCACCCGGCTGCTCGTCTCGCTCTTCGAGGCGCGGATGTCGCCGGAGCGCCAGCGCGCCGGTGTCGAGCTGACCGACGCCCTGCTGGAGGAGCTGGACGCCGCGCTCGACCAGGTCGCCTCGCTGGACGAGGACCGGATCCTGCGGTCCTTCCTCAACCTGATCAAGGCGACCCTGCGCACGAACTTCTTCCAGGAGGCGGCCGGCGGCACCCCGCACGAGTACGTCTCCATGAAGTTCGACCCGACGGCCATCCCGGACCTTCCGGCGCCCCGCCCGGCGTACGAGATCTGGGTGTACTCGCCGCGTGTCGAGGGTGTGCACCTGCGCTTCGGCAAGGTCGCGCGCGGCGGTCTGCGCTGGTCCGACCGGCGGGAGGACTTCCGCACGGAGATCCTCGGCCTGGTCAAGGCGCAGATGGTGAAGAACACCGTCATCGTGCCCGTCGGCGCGAAGGGCGGATTCGTCGCCAAGCAGCTGCCCGACCCGTCCGTGGACCGCGACGCCTGGCTGGCCGAGGGCATCCGCAGCTACCGGACCTTCATCTCCGCGCTGCTCGACATCACCGACAACATGGTGGCCGGCGAGGTCGTCCCGCCCGTCGACGTCGTCCGGCACGACGAGGACGACACCTACCTCGTGGTCGCCGCCGACAAGGGCACGGCGACGTTCTCGGACATCGCCAACGAGGTCGCGGAGAGCTACAACTTCTGGCTCGGCGACGCCTTCGCCTCCGGCGGTTCCGCCGGGTACGACCACAAGAAGATGGGCATCACCGCCCGCGGTGCCTGGGAGTCCGTGAAGCGGCACTTCCGGGAGCTGGGCGTCAACACCCAGACGCAGGACTTCACCGTGGTCGGCGTCGGCGACATGTCCGGCGACGTGTTCGGCAACGGCATGCTGCTCTCCGAGCACATCCGCCTGGTCGCCGCGTTCGACCACCGGCACATCTTCATCGACCCGACCCCGGACTCGGAGACCTCCTACGCCGAGCGCCGCCGCCTCTTCGAGCTGCCGCGCTCCTCGTGGGCCGACTACAACACCGAGCTGATCTCGGCCGGTGGCGGCGTCTTCCCGCGTACCGCCAAGGCCATCCCGGTCAACGCACACGTCCGCGAGGCCCTCGGCATCGAGTCCGGCGCCGCGAAGATGACGCCGGCCGACCTGATGAAGGCGATCCTCCAGGCCCCCGTCGACCTGCTGTGGAACGGCGGCATCGGCACCTATGTGAAGTCGGCCGCCGAGTCGCACGCGGACGTCGGGGACAAGGCCAACGACGCGATCCGCGTCGACGGCGCCGACCTGCGCGTCAAGGTCGTCGGCGAGGGCGGCAACCTGGGTCTGACCCAGCTCGGCCGGATCGAGTTCGCCCAGCACGGCGGCAAGATCAACACCGATGCCATCGACAACAGCGCGGGCGTGGACACCTCCGACCACGAGGTGAACATCAAGATCCTGCTCAACGCGGTGGTGGCCAACGGTGATCTGACCGTCAAGCAGCGCAACAAGCTGCTCGCCGAGATGACCGACGAGGTCGGCGCCCTGGTGCTGCGCAACAACTACGCGCAGAACACGGCGATCGCGAACGCGCTGGCCCAGTCCCCGAGCATGCTCCACGCCCAGCAGCGGTTCCTCCGCCACCTGGTCCGGGAGGGGTACCTCGACCGGGCCCTGGAGTTCCTGCCCAGCGAGCGGCAGATCCGGGAGCGGCTCAACGCCGGCCAGGGGCTGACCGGTCCGGAGACGGCCGTCCTCCTCGCCTACACGAAGATCACGGTCTCCGTCGAGCTGCTCGCGACCTCGCTGCCCGACGACCCGTATCTGCAGAGCCTGCTGCACGCGTACTTCCCGACGGCGCTGCGCGACAAGTTCCGTGAGCAGATCGACGGGCACGCGCTGAGCCGCGAGATCGTGACGACCGTCCTGGTCAACGACACGGTCAACACGGGCGGTACGAGCTTCCTGCACCGCCTCCGCGAGGAGACGGGTGCCTCGCTGGAGGAGGTCGTCCGGGCGCAGACCGCGGCCCGCGCGATCTTCAACTCCAGTGCGGTGTGGGACGCGGTGGAGGCGCTCGACAATGTCGTCGCCGCCGACGTCCAGACCCGGATCCGGCTGCACTCGCGCCGCCTCGTCGAGCGCGGCACGCGCTGGCTGCTCAACAACCGGCCGCAGCCGCTTCAGCTCGCCGAGACGATCACCTTCTTCAGCGACGGTGTCGAGCAGGTGTGGTCGGAGCTGCCCAAGCTGCTCCGCGGCGCGGACCTGGAGTGGTACCAGCAGATCTACGACGAGCTGTCGAGCGCCGGCGTGCCGGACGAACTGGCCACCCGTGTGGCCGGGTTCTCCTCCGCCTTCCCGGCGCTGGACATCGTCTCGGTGGCCGATCGCATGGGCAAGGACCCGATGGCCGTCGCCGAGGTCTACTACGACCTCGCCGACCGTCTGAGCATCACCCAGCTCATGGACCGCATCATCGAGCTGCCGCGGGCCGACCGCTGGCAGTCCATGG
The DNA here is from genome assembly GCF_042737005.1 of Streptomyces sp. NPDC060027. Taxonomy (NCBI): domain Bacteria; kingdom Bacillati; phylum Actinomycetota; class Actinomycetes; order Kitasatosporales; family Streptomycetaceae; genus Streptomyces; species Streptomyces sp. NPDC060027. The sequence continues at coordinate 44,037 of NZ_JBHWVI010000019.1, read as the reverse complement.
CCCGCGCGTCGATCCGCGAGGACCTGTACGCGGCCCACGCGGCGCTCACCGCCGATGTCCTCGCGGTGGGCAACGGCTCCTCCACGCCCGAGCAGCGCTTCGAGGCCTGGCAGGAGAAGAACACGGCGATCCTCGGACGGGCCCGCACCACCCTGGAGGAGATCCAGGGCTCGGACTCGTTCGACCTCGCCAACCTGTCGGTGGCGATGCGGACGATGCGGACGCTGCTGCGCACGCACTCCTAGCCGGTAGGCGAACGGGGGCGCACCGGGCCATCACGGCTCGGGGCGCCCCCGTCGCGCGTGCGCCGCATCCGCTGCGCGAACGGCGCCCCGTCGAGCACGGGGTGCCTCGCCTCTCTCTTCGAAGTGCCCGGGCCGTGCGGTCCGGGCACTTCGCCGTTCCCGCCGTCTCCGGCGCTTCTCTGACGGTTTTCTGGTGAAACCCCGGCTCGCGATTTACCTATACCTGGTAAATAGGACATTTAGCTTAAGGTGAGTTCGACCGACGGACAGACGTGTGGAGGACCCGGACCCGTGACAGTGCACCTCTCCGAGAGGCCGGCCCCCGTGGCGGCCCTGCCCGTCATCCGCCCCCGGTACGCCCCGAAGGCCCCGAGGGTCCGCCGGCTCGCCCTGGAGGTGGCCCGCTTCTCGGTCGTCGGTGGCAGCGGGGTCGCCGTCAACGTCCTCTTCTTCAACCTGGCGTTGCACGGCCTGATGTGGGCCCCGATGACCGCCACGGTGATCGCCAGCTGTGTCGCCATGGGGACGAACTACCTCGGCTTCCGCTTCTTCGCCTACCGGGACCGGGCCTCGCGCACCCGGCGTCAGATCGCCCTCTTCTTCGCCTTCAGCGGGCTGGGTGTCGCCATGGAGAGCGCGCTGTTCTATCTCGGCTATCACGGCCTGGGGATGAGCGGCCCGCTCGGCTCGAACCTCGCCAAGGCGCTGTCGATCGTGCTGGCCTCGGGGTTCCGCTTCGTGGCGTACCGGACATGGGTGTTCCAACACGCGAAGAACGCACGATAAGCCTCCAAAAAGGGTCACGGTCTCTACGATTAATAGGATGAATGTGGATCAGCACCGCGTGACCGAGCACGGGACCGAGTTCGACGAACGCGGGACCGAATCCGCCGAGCCCGGGGCCCGGTCCGCCGAGTACGGGACCGCGTCCGGCGCGCGACGGCCGGCCGTCTCCGTGGTCGTCATCGTGTACAACGACGCCGCCAGGCTGCCCACGGCCGTGCGCTCCGTCCTGCGGCAGACGCTGCACGGCGTCGAGGTCGTCGTCGTGGACGACCGGAGCACCGACGGCTCGTACGAGGTGGCGCGAGGGCTGGCCGCCGCCCACCCCGACCGCGTCCGCGCCTACCGGCTGCCCGAGAACAGCGGTGGCTGCGGCGCCCCCCGCAACCGCGGCATCACCGAGGCCCGGGGTGACTACGTCCTCTTCCTCGACAGCGACGACGTCCTGGAGCGCGACGCCTGCCGCAACATGCTGGAGGCAGCCGAGGCCACCGGTGCCGACCTGGTCTCCGGGCTGTGCGTGCGCGTGCACGTCGACTCGCGCACGGGCAAGGAGGTCAAGTGGTACCCCTGGCTGTACGAGCGCACCCGCACCCTGGAGTCGATCTCCGAGCTGCCCGACCTGATGGTCTTCGACACCCTGTCGACCAACAAGTGCTATCGCCGGCGGTTCCTGCTCGACGAGGGGCTGCGCTTCGCGGTCGGCATCCACTACGAGGACCTGCTCTTCTCCGCCCAGGCGTACGCCACCGCCCGCCGCATCACCCTCATCCCCAACCGGGTGTACGACTGGAGGGTCGCGGACAAGGCGGCGGCGAAGTCCATCAGCAACCGGCGTGACGAGATCGCCAACTTCACGCACCGCATGGAGATCCACCGGCGGGTCGACCGACTCCTCGCGGACAAGGGCCTCCTGGAGCTGAAGTTCGCCAAGGACGTCAAGTTCCTCAAGCACGACCTCGTGCTGCATCTGCGTGAGCTGCCCTTCCGGGACGAGGCCTTCCGTGAGGAGTTCGCGGCGATCGCCCGGCAGTACCTGGAGTCGATCGACCGCGCCGCCTTCGACGAGGCCGAGCCCATCCACGCCATCTGCGCCTATCTCCTCCAGGAGAGCGACTGGGGCAATCTGCTGCCCGCCGTGGACACGCTCACCAACCGCGACAAGATCTCCTCGCCGCTCGTCGAGCGCGACGGCCGCGTGTACTGGTGCGCCGAGCATCTCGACGACCCCTTCGGCCGGCACATCCTGGACGTCACCGACCTCGGCCACCACGCCAAGCCGGTCGAGAAGATGTTCCTGCGCAATGTGCTGACCTCGTACGAGAGCGCCGCGGGCATCGTCCGGCTCACCGGGCGCGTCACCAACCCGCTCGGAGTGATCCCGCCCGGCGCCCGGCTCGCCGGACAGCTGGAGTTCTACGCCCGCCGCCGCGGGGTGCGCTTCCAGACCTTCCGCTTCCCCGTGGCGAACGTGTGGCACGCGGGCGAGTCCATCGCCTGGGAGGGCTCGGCGGACCTCGCGTCCGTGCGGCCACTGGGCATCGTGGACGCGGTGTGGGACGTACGGCTCCACCTCGACGTCGACGGCGTGCGCACCACCACCCGGCTCAGCGCGGCCGAACCCGGCCTGGCCAACGGGCAGTTGCCCGTCCGGCCCCGGCTCACCCGGCTGGTCGCCGACCGTATCGAGCCGGTCGTCTCCTCGCGCGGGCACCTGTCCTTCCGGCTGGTCCCCGACAAGAAGGCGAACGCCCTCGTGCAGCGAGGCGTGCACGGCCGGGCCGGAACGCTCGCCAAGTCGAGCTACCGCAAGGCCCGTTCCCTGCGCAAGGAACTCACCTCGGGGAAGACCAAGATCCGCCTCTACCACGAGGTGTTCAGCCGGCTGCCCGTCAGGAAGGGGCTCGTCGTCTTCGAGAGCCACCTGGGCCGCCAGTACAGCGACAGCCCCAGGGCGATCTACGAGGAGATGCGCCGCCAGGGCCTGGAGTTCCAGGCGGTCTGGTCGTACACGGGCGGTCCGGCCGGGTTCCCGGAGGACGCCACTCTCGTGCGCCGCTGGTCGCTGCCCTACCTCAGGGCGCTCGCGCAGGCCGAGTTCTGGGTCGACAACCAGAGCTACCCGCTGAAGCTGACCAAGCGGCCGAGGACGACGTACATCCAGACATGGCACGGCTCCGCGCTCAAGCGGATGGGCTTCGACGAGCCCCAATGGAAGCTCAAGTCCCATGAGGGGCAGGCCGAGCAGCAGCGCACCCTGGACCGCTTCGACCGGTTCCTGATCCGCTCCGAGCACGATGTGCGCACCCTCGCCCGGGCGTTCCGGCTCCAGGAGCGGACCCTGCTGCGGGTCGGCTATCCGCGCAACGACGCCCTCGCGCAGGCGAGGCAGCGGGAGGATGCCGAGGGGCGACGTGAACGAGGGCCGCTGGCAGCCGAGTTGGGCATCCCCGAGGACAAGCAGATCCTCCTGTACGCCCCGACCTTCCGGCAGCGCGGCAGCGGACAGCGGCGGTTCGAGCTGCCCTTCGACGTGGAGCGCTTCGCCGACGCCTTCGGTGACCGCTATGTCCTCCTCGTCCGCTCCCACTACCTCAACCACGTCGTGCTCCCGCCCTCCGTGCGCGGCCGGGTCATCGACGTCACCGCGCACCACGACATGACCCCCCTGCTCGCTCTCGCCGACGGGCTGATCACCGACTACTCGTCCGTGATGTTCGACTACGCACTCCTCGATCGCCCCATGTTCTTCTTCGTGTACGACTACGACGCGTACGTGCACGAGGGGCGGGGCACCTATTTCGACCTGCTGGAACGGGCCCCCGGACCCGTCGTGCGCACCGAGGACGAACTGCACGCGGTGCTCGGTTCGCTGGAGGAGCAGGCCGTCAAGTACGCACCCAGAAGGGAGCAGTTCACCGCCGACTTCGGCGAGTACGACCAGGGCACGGCGGCCCGGAGCATCGTCGACGAGTTCTTCGCGCACTGGAGGCGTTGATGACCGGCCGTCCGCAGCGGGACATCTTCTTCGTCTCCAACAGCGTCGACGAACTGGGCGGGGTGACCAGCTGGTCGCACCAGATGGCCCGCCTGTTCACCGAGCGGGGTCACCGGGTGCACGTCGTCGGCGTCACCGAGCCCGCCGTCCCCCAGGAACTGGGCGAAGTCCCGTACCCCACCACGACGTTGTACGACGCCCATCCGCCGCGCGTCGGACCGGCGCGCGGACTCAGGGGGCGGCTCGACGTCACCGAGCGGAGGCTGCGCGCCGAACGGGCGGCGGGCATGCGCGAGCGGGCCGCCGAGCTGACCGCGCTGTTCCGGGCCGCGCGGCCCGGCGCCGTCGTGATCGTCACCCAGGTGTGGGCCATGGAATGGGTGGAGCTCGCCGACACCAACGGGCTGACCGTCATCGGGATGAGCCACGAGTCCTACGCGTACAGCCGGACGACCTCGCGCTTCCGGCGGGTCCTGAAGCACTACAAGGACGTCGACCGGATGCTGGCGCTCACCCGCGAGGACGCCGACCTGTGGATCAGGCAGGGCATGAACAACGCGTCCTTCATGCCGAACCCCCTTCCGTTCATGCCCGAGGTGCCCTCGCCGCGCACCGGGAACGTCGTCGTCAGCATCGGCCGGCTGCACGACCAGAAGGGCATCCACATGCTCCTCGACGCCTGGGCCGAGACCGCGCCGCGCCACCCCGACTGGCGGCTGCGGATCTACGGCTCCGGCGAGGACGAGGAGATCCTGAAGAAGCAGTGCACAGCGCTCGGACTCGACGGTTCCGTGGACTGGATGGGGCGGACGGGCGATGTGCCGGCGGCTCTGCGGGGCGGCTCGGTCTTCGTGCTCTCCTCACGGGGCGAGGGCTTCCCGCTCGCCCTCATGGAAGCCATGGCCGCCGGTCTGCCGTGCGCCGCCTTCGACTGCGCGCCCGGCGTCCACGAGATCGTCCGGGACGGCGAGGACGGCCTGCTGGCCACCCTCGGCAACACCGGTGAACTGGCCCGCAGGCTGGACACGCTGATGTCCGACAAGGCCCTGCGGGACGCCATGGGCGAGGCGGCGCGTGTGAACGTCCAGCGGTTCACGACGGAGGAGATCGTCCGCAGGTGGGAGGAGCTGTTCGCGTTCCTGGAGCGCTGAGCGAGCGCTGAGCGAGCGCTGAGCGAGCGTCGGTGCACGGAACGACCGGAGGCGGAGCCCACCCACGGCTCCGCCTCCGGCGTCGTTCGAGCACTACTTGCCCGTGAACTTCTCGTACTCCTTGAGGACCTCATCGGTCGGTCCGTCCATGCGCAGTTCGCCGCGCTCCAGCCACAGGACCCGGTCGCAGGTGTCGCGGATCGACTTGTTGTTGTGGCTGACCAGGAAGACCGTGCCCGCGGTCTTGCGCAGCTCGCGGATGCGGGCCTCGGACCGCTTCTGGAAGGAGCGGTCGCCGGTCGCGAGGGCCTCGTCGATCATCAGGACGTCGTGGTCCTTGGCCGCCGCGATGGAGAAGCGCAGCCGCGCGGCCATACCGGAGGAGTAGGTCCGCATGGGGAGCGTGATGAAGTCGCCCTTCTCGTTGATGCCCGAGAAGTCGACGATCTCCTGGTAGCGCTGCCTGACCTGCTCGCGGGACATCCCCATGGCGAGGCCGCCGAGGTAGACGTTCCGCTCGCCCGTGAGGTCGTTCATCAGGGCCGCGTTGACGCCGAGCAGCGAGGGCTGGCCGTCGGTGTAGATCCTGCCGTTCTCCACGGGGAGCAGACCCGCGACCGCCTTGAGCAGCGTGGACTTGCCGGAGCCGTTGGTGCCGATCAGGCCGATGGCCTCGCCCCGGTACGCGGTGAAGGAGACGCACTTGACGGCGTGCACCTTGCGGACGCCGGCCGCCTTCTCGCTCTGCTTGCGGCGCAGGATGCGGTTGAGGGCGGCGGTCGCGCTGCCCCGGCCGGCGCCGGTGCCGTTGACGCGGTAGACGATGTCGACGCGGTCCGCGATGACGGTGGGGATGCGCCCGGCGCCGGTCACGGCGGTGTCCTCGGCCGTGACCTCGGCGCTCCGCGGCCGGATGTCCTGCGTGATGATGTCAGCCACGGCCGTACGTCTCCTCAGCCTTCCAGAAGTAGATGAAACCGCCGACGCCGGCGAGCAGCGCCCAGCCGACCGCGAGCGCCCAGACGTGGTGCGGCAGCTGGTGCGCGTGGAAGCTGTCGATCAGCGCGAAGCGCATCAGGTCGATGTAGACGGCCGCGGGGTTGCTCTCCAGTAGGACCATCGCCCAGCGCGGCAGGTCGCTGCCGCTGAGCACCTTGTCGATGCTCCACATGACACCCGAGACGTACATCCAGGTGCGCAGGATGAACGGCATGAGCTGCGCGATGTCCGGCGTCCTGGCGCCCATCCGCGCCACGATCATCGCGACGCCCGCGTTGAACGTGAACTGGAGCACCAGCACGGGCACCGCGAGCAGCCACGAGACGCTCACCGGGACGCCGAAGCACAGCAGGATGACGGCCAGCGCGGCCATCGAGAACAGCAGTTGCTGGAGCTGCTGGAGGGCGTACGACACGGGCAGTGCGGCGCGCGGGAAGTGCAGGGCGCGGACCAGGCCGAGGCTGCCGGAGATCGCCCGGGTGCCCGCCATGATCGAGCTCTGCGTGAAGGTCCAGACGAAGACGCCGGTGACCAGGAACGGGACGTAGTCCGGGACACCTTGCTTGGTGCCGAGCAGGACACCGAAGATGAAGTAGTAGACCGCCGCGTTCAGCAGCGGGGTCATCACCTGCCACACCTGGCCGAGCTTGGCCTGGCTGTACTGCGAGGTGAGCTTGGCGGTGGCGAACGCGGTGATGAAGTGGCGCCGTGCCCACAGCTGGCGGACGTACGCGGGCAGGGTCGGGCGGGCGCCGCTGACGGTGAGGCCGTACCGGGCGGCGAGGGCCGCGGCGTCGTCGGCGGGGGTGACCGGCGTCGCTGTCGGGGGCGGGGTGTGGAGGACCTGGCTCACATCCGTTGCTTTCGCTCGGGGGGTGGGGTTGCGCGAGGTCCGTCCGTGACGTTTCCTGTGCCGTTCTTGCCGTTTTCTTACGTCGGGACGGGACCGTATCGTCGCAACGCGAGCGTAGGCCTTTTCGACGTCGGAACGCAACCGTTTCGTCGTAACGGCCTATGCTGGTCCGTATGACGACGAACGCCGACAACGCCGCGAGTGCCGCCACGCCCGCGCCTGCCGCCGGGAAGGCCCCGCGTCGCCGGGCTCCCGCCGGTGCGGCCGTCCTTCGTGAGGATGTGACCGAGGCCATCCGCGCCGCCGTCTTCGAGGAACTCGCCTCCGTCGGCTACGCCCGGATGTCCATCGAGGGCATCGCGCGCCGCGCGGGGGTCGGCAAGACCGCGGTGTACCGGCGCTGGCGCTCCAAGCTCCATCTCGTGCTCGACCTGGTCTCCGCGGTCGCCGTCCAGGGGCTGCCCGCCCCGGACACGGGCTCTCTGGAGGGCGACCTGCGGCTGCTGTACGAGGTCACCTCGCGCGCCCTGCGGCATCCGGTGGCCGGCCAGATCATCCCCGACCTCCAGGCCGAGGCGGCCCGCAATCCCGAGATCGCGGACGCCATGCAGAAGGCGCTGCGGGAGGGCCAGCAGGGCGTCGCGAGCGGGATCGTCGCGGCGGCGACCGCCCGGGGTGAGGTGCGCGAGGGTGTCGACCTCGACCTCGCGCTCGACCTGATGTCCGGGCCGCTGTACTGGCGCGCGGTGGTGGTCCGCGGCCCCAAGGTGCCGAAGGGCTACCTGGCGAGCCTGGCCCGCGCTACGGCGGCAGCGCTGAAGGCACTGTGACCTGGGCGCTGCGGGTCCTGCGGGCCCGGGTGCTGTCGGTCCTGCGGGCTTGGGTGCTGCTGGTTCCGCGAGCTTGGGTGCTGCCGGTCCTGCTGGCCTGGGTGTTCTGAGGTCCCGGCGCTCCACGGTCCGGCCGGCTCCCCGGCCGGGCCGGTTCTCCGGCTCCGCCGGTCCTCCTGCTCCGCCGGTTCCCCGGGCCTCCTGCTCCCCGGGTTCCCCGGGCCTCCGGTTCTGCCGGTTCCCCGGTTCCTCAGTCCTTCACGGTTGCGAGGCCGAGCAGGTCGGGGACTCCGCCTGGGCCCGCCTCGGCGGTGCGTACCAGCCGGAGGCCCGCCGCGGTGGTGGCGTTGAGGAGGTCCGCGAGCGGCAGGTGCCAGGCTCCGACGCGGGCCCGGACGCCCGCCGGGTTCCACGCCTCGAAGCTGCGGGCACGGTCGGCGTACCGCGCGTCGACCACGATCCTCGGCCGCTCGCTCCAGTCGGCGAACGCGCCGATGTAGCACGGGTGCACCCCGAGGTGCACGAACCGTCCGCCGGGCCGCAGCACCCGGGCGACCTCCCTCAGCACGGCGGCGTAGTCCGGCACGTCGGTGTGGGCGAGCACGCACGCGGCGGCGGGCAGGGAGCCGTCACGGAACGGCAGCGAGGTCGCGTCGGCCCGCACCACGGGCAACCGCCCCACGGCGTGCCTCAGTTGGCCACCCGACAGATCCACGCCCACGGGTGTCCAGCCCCGCTCGGCCAGCGCGGACGCGTGGGCGCCCGTGCCGCAGCAGACGTCGAGGCAGGTCCCCGTGCCGGGTTCCAGCAGCTCCCCGATCGTGGCGTGCACCCGCGCCATGTACTCCCCGGCCGTGCCCGCCGACATGAAGTCGTTGTACCAGTCGGCGTGTGCGTCGTACGTCGCCCCGGATCCCATGGTGCCGATGGTAGGGAGGCGGCTCCGCGCGCCGAGCGGCGTTCGCTCAGGGCATGCGCTCCCGTGCGGACCGCCGGTCGGTCGGTGTTCAGGGTGGGCCGGGTTTCGTGCCGGTCTCGGGCCGTGGCCGGTGCTACGAGCGGCTTGCTCCCGGGTGGTGGCGGACCCAGCCCGACCAGGCCGAGGTGATCATGTCCTCGACGTCGTAACGGGCCTTCCAGCCCAGTTCGGTGGCGATGCGGTCGGCGGAGGCGATGACGCGGGCCGGGTCGCCGGGGCGGCGCGGGGTGGTGACCGGGGGGCGGTCGTAGCCGGTGAGGGCGTTGATGCGGTCGATCATCTCGCGGACCGAAACGCCCTCGCCGCGGCCGATGTTGAGGGTCAGGTCGGTGCCGGGGGAGGACTGGAGGGCGCGGGCCGCGGCCACGTGCGCCTCGGCCAGGTCGACCACGTGGATGTAGTCGCGGACGCAGGTGCCGTCGGGCGTCGGGTAGTCGTCGCCGAAGATGCGCGGCGCGGCATCGTCCGTCAGCTTCTCGAAGACCATGGGGACGAGGTTGAAGACGCCGACGTCGGCCAGTTCGGGGGCGGCGGCTCCGGCCACGTTGAAGTAGCGCAGGGAGGCCGTCGACAGGCCCGTGGCGCGGCCGGTCGCCCGCACCAGCCACTCACCCGCCAGTTTCGTCTCGCCGTACGGGCTCAACGGCGCGCACGGGGTCTCCTCCGTCACCAGGTCCACGTCCGGCATCCCGTACACCGCGGCCGAGGACGAGAAGACGAAGGCGGACACGGACGCCGCGGTCACGGCCTCCAGCAGGACGCGCAGGCCCTCGACGTTCTCCCGGTAGTAGTGCAGGGGCAGGTCCACGGACTCGCCGACCTGCTTCTTCGCCGCCAGATGGACGACACCGGTGACCGCGTGTTCCGCGAGCGTCCGGGACAGCAGCTCGCCGTCCAGGGTCGAGCCGACCACCAGCGGAACCTCCGACGGCACCCGCTCGGCGATGCCCGTGGACAGGTCGTCGTAGACCACGGCCTGTTCGCCCGCCTGGCGCATCGCGCGGACGACGTGCGCTCCGATGTAGCCGGCGCCGCCGGTGATCAGCCAGGTCATGTGCGGCCGTTCCCCTCGTCTGTGATCACGTGGTGTTCCGTGGTCCGTGTTCCTTGTTCCAAGCCGTCGGAGACGGGTGCGCGCTTACGGTGTCCGCGTTCGCGCGTCGCCTCTCCGCGTCCGCGTATCAGTGAAGCAGGCGGCCGAGCCTTCGGTACACCACTTCGGTCATTCCTCGCCAACCGGACGCCGTGCGCAGGGCCAGCGCCCCCGCGTGCGTCCGGTACGGCTGCACGAGGAGGACGCCGGGAACGCCGAGAACGCCATGGTGGACGTCGGGTATCGCGCGGCGGCGCAGCAGTCCGGGGCCGCCGCGCGCGTGCGCCGTCACCTCCCGGCACGCGCCGTCGCGAAAGCGCACGGTCAGGCGCAGGTCCCAGGTGCCCGCGCCCAGTACCGACAGTTCCACCGGTGCCTCGGCCGACCAGGTGTCGCCATGGCGGTCGGCCAGCAGGGGCGCCGTGCCGCGCAGGCCCACCCGTCCGTCGTCCCGGTGGATGAACTCGACGTCCACCGAGGTCGGACCCGCCTCCGCCACCCGCCCGTACAGCTCGTGCAGGCGCAGCCGCAGCAGGGTGCCCCGCACGCGGGGCCGCAGTTCCGCGTCGACGGCGGCCGGCAGCAGGTGGGCCGGGCGGTGCAGGACGTGGTCCAGGGTGACCTGGGGGAGGTCGGAGGACCAGACGGGGGTGCCGTCGGAGGCGCGGGTGTACGGCGGGAGGAGTCGTGCGGGGCGGGCCGCCAGCTCCCGGAGGCGGGGCAGGTCGCGCGGGGCGGGGGAGGCGAGGAGCACGCGCGCCACGAGACGGCCGGGGGCGGCCTGGTTGACGGTGAAGTCGGTGGCGTCGAAGGTCGCCAGGTACGCGCGCGTGAGGTCCCACCAGGCGCGCCGGTACTCGGGAGCGCGCAGTTCCAGTTCGCGCGTGTACATCCGCAGCTCGTGGTCGAGGAACTTGGTGTGCACGGCTCGCGCGAGTTCCTTCTCCCCGGCGCTCAGGAGGATCTCGTAGGCCGCCCGGTTCGCCTCGGTCCGTGCCCGCCAGTTGCCGATGTCGGCGCGGTCGAGCGATATGGACAGGTGGTCGGCGGCGCGCCGGACGTTCCAGACGTACACCGTGTCGGGTATCAGCGCGATGCGCGGCGCGGCGGCCAGCACGCGCGCGGTGAACACGAAGTCCTCGTAGGGGTAGCGGCCTTCGGGGAAGCGGATGCCGTGTTCGCGCAGGAAGTCGGCGCGGTACAGCTTGTTGACGCAGAGGGTGTCGTGCGCGAGACGGAGGCGACGCGAGGGGTGGGGGATCAGGGCGCGCCGTGCGTAGAGCGCGCGCTCCCAGGGGGTCGCGCGGCCCGAGGGCAGTTCGCGGCGCACACACAGCCCGGCCGTGACCGGGACGCCGTGTTCCTCGGCGGCGCCGAGCAGCGCGTCCACCGCGCCGGGCGGCAGGACGTCGTCGCTGTCCAGGAACATCACGTACGGGGCCGTGGTCGCGTCGATGCCGTCGTTGCGCGGGCTGCCGCAGCCGCCGCTGTTGGCCGGGCGGTGGATCACCGTCAGGCGCGGCTCTTCGGCGGCGAGGGCGTCGAGGAGGGCCGCGCTGCCGTCCGTCGAGTGGTCGTCCACGGCGATCACCTCGCGCACGGCCGTGCCCTGCGCGAGCGCCGAGCGCACGGCGTCCGCGACATGGGCGGCGTCGTCGTACCCGATGACGACGATGCTGGCCTTCGCGTGGTGAGGGTTCATGGGATCCATGGGGCGAAATCGTAGGTATTGCGGGTAATTCTCTGTTAAGAGGTGCTCACTGTCCTGTTCGGAGAGTGGTCGGAATCCGGTGTGGGCTCCGCGCCGGTCCGTCCGGCGCGGTGCGGGGCCGCCGTGGGCAGGCCCGACCGCCACAGCCGTACGAGCGACACTCCCGCCGCCGTGGCCAGCAGGCCGTTGCGTACGAGCATCAGCAGGCAGCCCGTCCAGGTGCTGTGCACCACCTCTCCGTACAGCCCCGGGTACACGGCCGTGCTGACCGCCGTCGCCGCCACGATCAGCGCGGCGACGGGGCGCTGGGTGGTGTGCCGCGAGGTCAGGCAGACGCCGGCGAGGCCCAGCAGCCACACCATGTACTGGGGGCTGATCACCCGGCTCGTCACGGTGAACAGCAGGACGGCCGTGAGTGCCGCGTCGTACGGGGTGGCCGTGGTCCAGCGGCGGGCCCGTACCCGCCACAGCAGCACGAGCCCGAAGGCGGCGACCGTCAGGGCGAGCGAGCCGGCCGCGACCAGGCCGACGTACGGCCCGACGAACTCCATCGCGCCGTACTGGTAGCGGACCGTCCCCGGCCATCCGGCGCGGCGCGCGAAGCCCAGTACGGTGCCGCCGAGGGACTCGATCTGCACGCCCCGGCCGCTCTGCTGGCGCAGGAAGTCGAACGGGCCGCTGAAGACGGCCGCCAGGACGGCGAGCAGCGCGGCCGCGGTGACCGCCGCCGACGTCGCCGCCTCCCGGGTGGTGCGGCCCCGGGGTGTGCCGATCAGCGCCAGCGCGGGCCAGACCTTGACCAGGGCCCCCATCGCGGCGAACGCTCCGCACGCGCGCGTGGAGCGCGAGAGCGTCAGCAGGGAGACGACGGCGAAGGCGGTGACCTGCACGTCGTACCGGGCGAGCGGGATGTGCAGCAGCAGGGGCAGGCCCAGCACCCAGAGCGCGGCGCCGCGCAGGCTGCGGCCGGGCCGCCTCCCCGCGCGCGTGAGAGCGACGGCGATCACCGCGTCGGCGGCGAGCGTGAGGGCGACGAACGCCGTGAAGTACGTCAGCGACGGCAGCAGCGCGGGCGCCAGCAGGACCGGGCCGGCGCCCGGCGGGTACTGCCACAGCCGGTCGCCCACCGGGAACGCGCCCTGGGAGAGCACGCCGTACCAGCGGAAGTACAGCTGACCCACCTCGCGCGACACCCCGCCCCGGCCGAGCGGGGCCAGATGGTCGTGGGCCAGGAGCCAGAGCATCAGGGCGCGGGTGGCGAGCCAGGCGGCGGCGAGGGCAAGCGGGCGGTGGTTCCTGAGGGCGCTCATCAAGCCTGGATCGTAAGCCGCATGGATGGGTCATACCGTCAGATACGCCGTCAATACCGATCAAAGGTTGTTTAATAGCAAAAAATCACGCTCATGATGCATGCATGGGTGACACGGTCGGCGGCTCGGCGCGCGGAGGCGGTGGCCGTTCTCCTGCCCGTGCTCGTCATGCTCGTGATCGGGCTCTGGGGGCTCGACCGCGGCGGCATGTGGCGCGACGAGGCGGTGACCTTCCAGGTCGCCCGGCGCTCGGTGCCCCAGATCTGGCACCTGCTGCACTCCGTGGACGTCGTGCACGGCCTGTACTACCTCCTCATGCACGCGGTCCTCGCTCCGCACCCGGGCGAGGTCGCGCTGCGCCTGCCCTCCGTCTGCGGTGCCGCCGCGGCCGCCGGGTTCGTGGCCGCCCTCGGTGTCCGCCTGTGCCGCCCGCGCGTCGGCCTGTGGGCGGGGCTGCTGTACGCCGTCACGCCGATGACCGGCCACTTCGCCCAGGAGGGCCGCTCCTACGCGCTCGTCGCGGCCGGAGCGGCGGGGGCGACCCTGCTGCTGGTGCGGGCCGCCCGGTCCACCCGGCCGGGGCCCTGGTGCGCGTACGGAGCGACGGTCGCCGTCACCTGCCTGCTGCACGAAATGGCCCTGCTCCTGCTGCTCGCCCATGCCGGGACGCTGGTGCTCGCCCGTGTACCGGCGCGGGTGTGGCGGGTCTGGATCGCGGTCGCCGCGGCCGTGGGTCTGGTGCTGCTGCCCCTCGTCCTGGTCTCCCAGGGCCAGTCCGCGCAGGTCGCCTGGCTGTCACGGCCGGGCCTCGGGAGCGTGAAGCGTCTGCTCGGGCTGTTCACCGGCCCGGCACGGCTCGTGACGGTGCCGTACCTCGCCCTCGTCGTCCTCGCGCTCCGGCCGGCGCGCACCCGGCCCGGCACGTTCTCGCTCCAGGCCGTCGCCCTGCCCCTGGTGACCGTGCCGCCGGCGGTGCTGCTGGCGGTGTCGCGCTGGTGGCCGCTCTACGACGAGCGCTACGTCCTGTACGCCCTCGCCGGGGCCCCGCTGCTCGCGGCCGCCGGGGCCGAACGGCTCGCGGCGAGACTGCCGCGGCTGCTGCCCCATGCCGCCCTCAGCGGCGTCCTCGCCGTGACCCTCGTCTTCGCCGTCCAGCTCCCGCTGTTGCGCCGGGACCGCGTTCCCGACCGCCGCCCCGACAACCTGGCCGCCGTCTCCGCCGTCGCCCACCGCGAACTGCGCCCCGGGGACCCGGTGCTGTTCCTGCCGTCGATCGCGAGGCGCTCGGCGCTGGCGTACCCGAAGGCCTTCCGCGGGATCCGCGACATCGCGCTGAGTGTCCCGGCGCCCGCCTCCGGCACGCTGTACGGCCGGGAGGCGGACCCCGGCGAACTGCGCCGGAGGCTGGACCGGCTCGACCGTGTGTGGCTGGTCGCCGCACCCTTCGCGACGGCCCCGGCCTGGTACCCGGGCAACGCGACCGAGCGCGCCAAACTCGCCGTGGTCGACGAGCAGTTCGTGCCCCGGGAGGAGGTCGTACGCAGGGGAGTGACGCTGCGCCTCTATGTGCGCAGGCCTACATACACCCCGGTGATTCCGACAGTGCGGCCTCGTCCAGAGCGGCCGTCAGCCGGTCGAGCCGGGCCCGGAGCTCTCGGATCTCCTCCAGGTCCGCGCCGGTAGCGGCCGCGATCCGGCGCGGTACGGCCAGCGCGCGCTCCCGGAGCGCGGTCCCCTCCTCGGTGAGCCGCACCCGCACGGACCGCTCGTCCCGCGCGCTGCGCTCCCGCAGGACGAGCCCCGCCGCCTCCAGCCGCTTCAGCAGCGGCGACAGCGTCCCGGAGTCGAGCCGCAGATGCTCGCCGACCTTCTTCACGGGCAGCTCGCCGTGCTCCCACAGCACCAGCATCACCAGGTACTGCGGGTAGGTGAGCCCGAGGTCCTTGAGGAGCACCCGGTAGACACCGCCGAAGGCGCGCGAGGCGGCGTTCAGGGAGAAGCAGATCTGCTCGTCGAGCCGGAGGAAGTCCCCGTCCGCGGGGGCGTGGGGGCTCGGGGAGGGTGTTGCGGTCATGCCCCCAGGGTAGCTCTTGCGGCCCATTAAGTTGTGCACAACTGAATTGTGTGCTCTAATTCTGATCGTGGGTCGCCGGACGGTGGCCCCGCCAGGTTTCCGACTTGAGAGGGACGGTCCCCATGGACGCGATCTACACCGCTGTCGCCACCGCCACCCACGGCCGCGAGGGCCGCGCCGTCAGCTCCGACGGCACGCTCGACCTCCAGCTGGGTATTCCGGTGGAGATGGGCGGCAGCGGTCAGGGGACCAACCCCGAGCAGTTGTTCGCCGCCGGCTACGCCGCCTGTTTCGCGAGCGCCCTCGGCCTGGTCGGCCGCGCCGCGAAGGTCGACGTCACCCAGGCCGCCGTGACCGGCGAGGTCGGCATCGGCAAGCAGGGCGAGGGCTTCGGCCTGGCCGTCACGCTCCGCGTCGAGCTGCCCGACACCGTGGACGAGGCCACCGGCCGCAAGCTGGTCGAGCAGGCCCACCAGGTCTGCCCCTACTCCAACGCCACCCGCGGCAACATCCCCGTCGAGCTCGTCATCGAGTAGGGCGGAGCCGCGCACCGGCCGCCGTGCCGGTGCCCGTGACCGGGCCGGCCCCCGTGCCGACCCGGGCCAGCACCTCCCCGGTCTCCCGGCTCCACGCCACCACCGTCGCCTCCTCGGGCACCTGCCGCCAGCGCGTCAGCAGCAGCCAGCGGACGTGGTACCGGCGGGCGACGGCGGTGCGCCCGGCCCGGGTCGAGGACGGGGAGAGGTAGGCGCGGACCGCCGCGAGCCGGCGCAGCCGCTCGCCCTCGTCGAGCGCGGGGTCGGGCCAGGCGGGCGCGGCCAGGTCCGGGCCGTACCCCGCGATCAGATGGACGGAGTAGTACCCGTCGGTGATGACCGCCTCGCCGGGCCGGATGTGCCGGGCCGCCCAGTCGTACGTCGGCCAGCGCGGCGGCTGGTCGAAGCCGACCGGATCGAGCGAGCGCGGCACCACCGCCCCGGCGTGCACCGTCAGGAAGCCGGTCAGGGCGCAGGCGGCCGCGGTCCCGCCCAGCAGCCGGCGCCCCGGTCCCCACGGCCGCGGCGCCGCCAGCTCCACCCCGAGCGCGAACTGCAGCGGCACCAGCGTGAGTCCGAGGATCCTGCCGTACGTGTAGTGCCCGCTCGCCCAGCCGTACGCCACCACCGCGCACTCCAGCGCGAACATCAGCACCAGGGGATCGCGCCACCCGTGCCCCTCGCTCCGCCGGGCGCGCCGGGCCCGCAGCCACAGCGCGGGCACCCCGGTCAGTGCCAGCCAGAAGTGTCCGGGCATCCCGTCGTACAGCCGCTCGTGCATGGCGTCCACACTGCGGTCCCCCGTCAGCCCGAAGACGTCGAAGTACGGCCAGCAGCCCGCGACGAGGAGCGCCACCGCGCCCGTGAGCAGCCACCGGCCCGCCACGGCCGGACGCCATCCGCGCTGCCCGCCCGCCACGAACGCCACCGCCCCGAGCACCGCCGCGATCGACGTGATCGGATGCACGAGCAGGATCAGTCCGTACAGGGCGCCGAGGGCCGCGTACCCCCACCAGCTCCGGAGGCCGCTCGGACCCACGTACCGGACGGGGCCGCCGGTGCCGGCCGCGCGCGCGGCCGTGAACGCCCAGGCCCAGAAGGCCAGTCCGATGGCGAACGTCGAGGGGTAGCCGAGGTTGCCGGTCATCGACATCAGCCCGAGGTAGCCGCTCCACCAGGCCCGCTCGGTGCCCCACAGCAGCACCATCGCGAAGAGGCAGAGGACCGGCGCCCAGGGGCGGGGCGACAGCACCCGCGCGAAGCGGCCGATGCCGGTCAGCAGCACCAGCAGGTTCACGGGGCCGGACAGCCGCACCACCGCCCAGCCGCCGAGACCGGTCAGCCGGGCGAAGGCGCCCTGCGCCACCGCGTACGGCGAGTAGTACGGGCTTCCGGCGCCCGGCAGATCCGCCATCGGGTGCAACGGGTGGAGCAGGTTCGCCCGCAGGCGTTCGACGACCGCCGCGTGCTGTCCCGCGTCGCAGCACAGTGGGGTCCGCCAGTAGGCGAGCGTCATCACCAGCCAGAACAGGGCGCCGAAGAGCTGGTACGGCGTCGGGCGCCAGGTGCCCCGGCCGCGCAGCGCGGTCGAGCCGCGGACGGCACCCCGCCGGGCGAGGACTTCGGCGCTCATCGGGCGGTGGGGGAGGCAGGGGTGTCGGATTCCGGCATTTGCGGTATATGCCCGCCGCGATCTATGCCCTAGCCCAAGATCACCTCATCGGGCGACCCCGGCATTCCTCCGCGACGGCCCCGGAACCGTGCCGGGAACAGCCCGCGCGCCCGGCCGGACGACCTCGTCGAGGAGCAGCGGAAGGCCCACCACCGGCAGCAGCCACAGCAGCACGATCAGCCGGTCGCCCCAGATGTTGATGTCGGGGTGCCCGGCCTGGTTGAGCACCCCGGTGAAGGCCGCCGCCAGCAGGAAGGGGGCGAACGCGCGATGTCGGCGCAGCGCCCCCCAACCGGCCGCCACCAGGGCCGTCAGGAACAGCGGCTCCCAGAACTGGCGGCGCAGCCACTCCACCCAGAAGGCCACCTCCAGATGGAGGAACTCCGACCACGGCCGGGCGCGGTCCGGGCGGGCGAAATGCCCCGTGAGCAGGTCCTGAAGACTCTCCGACTCGGACGGGTAGTGCAGCGCCTTCGCGAGCAGCACGGTGGCCAGCGCTCCGCAGCCCGCCACCACCCCGAGCGTGCGCGACGGTCCGTCCCACCGGCGCCCGCGCACCAGGAGCAGAGCGCAGGCACCGGCCAGGCACAGCCCGAGGAAGAGCGACTGCGAGTGCTTCACCGTGAAGAGGACCGCCAGGGAGCCGCCGACCAGCCAGGTCCCGGCCCGCGCACGGCCCTCCAGCACCAGGGCGCAGCCCCACAGCGCGGCCAGGGTCCCCGTCAGCAGCAGGCCCTCGGTCATCGGACGCATCGCCGTCGTCCCGCACGGCAGGACGTAGAAGAGCGCCTGCCCGGCCAGGGCCGCGCCGGTGGAGGCGCGCAGGGTGCGCAGGACGAGGAAGGCGAGGACGCCTCCGGCCACCGTGACGACGACGCTCGACGCCCACAGGCCCCAGGTCACCCCCAGCACCGTGACGAACGGCACCAGCAGGACCGGATACCCCGGCCGCACCTCGAAGATCCGCATGAAGCGGGGCGGCATGAACGGCACGGTGTGTCCCGCCGTCTGCCCGGCCGCGAGCCGCGCGGACACCCCCCGCCACTGCTGGCGCCGGCACTCCTCCATGACCCGCCGCGTCGGACTGGCCCGGTGGAAGCGCACCACGTCGACGGCCTGGTTGCGCCGTGCGACGGACGCCTTTCCCGCGCAGGCGTAGTCGATGGTCAGCGCGGCGGCCTCGTGCTTGCTCTCGCCGCGCAGACTCAGCGCGTACGAGAGGTAGTTCTTGGTGTCGGGGGTGTCCCGGCCGGTCAGGTTGGCGAGCTGCAGGACGGCGAAGACGGCGGCGATCAGGACCACCCAGGCGCGGGCGGAACGCGGTCGGCGCAGGGCCCGCGCCCAGGCCCGGGGGGTGCGCGTGGTCACGGGGGCGCTCACGAGGACGCGAGGACGTCGTGTCCCGCCTGCGCGGGCACCGGGGCGGCCGGGGCCGGCTCCTCGGCCCGCTCGCCGAGCATCAGCGTCCGCACCACCCGCTCGGCGGCCCGGCCGTCGTCGAACTCGCAGAACCGCTCCCGGAACCCGGCGCGCAGCCGCGCGGACTCACCGTCCCGCCAGCCTCCCGACGCGAACAGCCACGCCAACTCCCGCTGCGAGCCCGCCACATGGCCCGGCGCGTCGGCCGTGATGTCGAAGTAGGCGCCCCGGCTCGCCGCGTACGCTCCCCAGTCGTCGGCGAGGAGCACGATCGGCCGGTCCAGGTTGGCGTAGTCGAACATGAGGGCCGAATAGTCGGTGACCAGGGCGTCGGAGGCGAGCATCAGATCCTCGACGCGCGGCTCGTCGGTCGCGTCGACCACGACACCGCGCCGGTGCAGTTCGGACAGGCCCATCCCGCGGGCCGGACCGTCGGCGAGCGACGGATGCAGCCGCACGACGAGGGTGTGGTCCCCGCCGAGATCGTCCGCGAACCGGGCCAGGTCGAGACGGTCGGCATGGCCGCCGCGGACATAGTCGCGGCGCGTCGGCGTGTACAGCACCACCCGGTTCCCGGCCGGGACGCCGAGGCGGGCGCGGACCGCCTCCCCGTCCTCGGGCCGGGCCCGCACGAGGACGTCGTTGCGCGGACTGCCGCTGCGCAGCGAGGTGAAGTGACAGGGGTAGGCGCGGTCCCAGACCAGCTCCGAATGGCGGTTGGCGACCAGGCTGTAGTCCCAGCGGTCGGCGCGGCGCAGCATCTGCGGCACGTCGAGGCCGTGCCGGGCGCCCGGCTTGTGCAGCAGGTCCGCGGCCATGAACTTCAGCGGGGTGCCCTGATGGGTGTGGATGTGGACGCTGCCGGGGCGCTTGGCCAGGGAGCCGGGCCAGTTGACGTTGTTCACGAAGTACGTGGCCCGCGCGGTGACCTGGCGGTAGCGCAGCGAGTCGAGCAGGACGTGCTCGGTCTCCGGCGGCAGCAGCGCCGCCTGCTCCTCGTCGCGCACCACCCACACGCCACGGATGTGCGGGGCGAGTTCCCGCGCCGCGGCGTACACCGCCGCGGGATCGCCGAGGACCCCCTTGTGCGAGAACGCCGAGTACACCGCCAAGTTCGGGTCCAGCGAACGGTGTTCGTGCACCGCGGACCAGCCGCGCCTGACGCGCGTGGCGGCCGTCCGGCGTGCCTGCCGACCGCGCCGGACGAGTTCCCGGCCCGCGCGGCCCGCCTGCCGCCGCATCCGGTAGCGCGTGAACCCGCCCTCCAGGACGCGCAGTTCGGAGGGCACCGGACCGCTTCGGTGCTTCCGGAAGAGCGCGGCCGTCAGCCGGAAGAACTCGGCCTTGTCCTCCTCCGGAAGCCGGTCGTTCTTGGAGAGGATGTCGAGGCAGTGCTCGCCCATCTTGTGGTGCAGATACGGGCGCCAGCCCGACAGCTCCGGGCGGGAGTCGACGAACGCGAAGACCCGCTCGTACTGGTCGTGGATGTCGAAGTGCTTGCGGCTGGTGGTGGACAGGATGTTGCCCTGGCGGCGCTGGCGGTAGGCCAGGCAGATCCGGTCCAGCGTCGCGATCCGCTCCGCGCTGAGCATCACCGGGAACGTCCAGGGCGTGTCCTCGTAGTACCCGGGCGGGAAGGCGAAGCCCTCCCGTTCGACGAACGCCCGCCGGTAGACCTTGTTCCACACCACCATCAGCAGGTCGAGGATCTCCGGGTGGTCGGCCGCCGAGAAGGTGTCGGCACCGGCCTCCGTGAGCACCCGCGCCAGGACGTTCCTGCGCGTGCCGCCCCACCAGTAGGTGCGCGCGTAGTCGAAGACCAGCACATCCGGGTCCGCCGTCTC
Source organism: Streptomyces sp. NPDC060027 (assembly GCF_042737005.1). Lineage (NCBI taxonomy): Bacteria > Bacillati > Actinomycetota > Actinomycetes > Kitasatosporales > Streptomycetaceae > Streptomyces > Streptomyces sp. NPDC060027. Next base: position 23,540 of record NZ_JBHWVI010000019.1, on the reverse strand, counting down.
GTCCAGCCGGTCGGCGACGGCGCGCAGCGCCCCCGGCGTGAGGGTGTCGTCGCTGTCCAGGAAGAAGAGGTAGTCCCCGGTGGCGAGCGGCATTCCGGCGTTGCGGGCGCGCCCGAGCCCCACGTTCTCCGGCAGGTGCAGCACCCGTACGCGCGGTTCGCGGGCCGCGTAGCCGTCGAGGATCGCGCCGCAGCCGTCCGGGGAGCAGTCGTCGACGGCGATGACCTCGATGTCCGTGTACGACTGCTGCAGGACCGAGTCGAGGCACTCGCGCAGAAAGCCCTGCACCTTGAAGACGGGGACGATGATGCTGAAGCGGGGCACGTCAGCTCCTTACGAGGGTGGACGCGGCGGGAGCCGGGACACGTTCGGCGAGCGGCAGGACGGGCGGGATCGCCTCGGGGGGTTCGCCCAGCAGCACCCTGCGCACGACCCGCTCGGCGGCCCTGCCGTCGTCGAACTGGCAGAAGCGCTCACGGAACCGGGCCCGCAGGTCCGCCGCGGCCGTGTCGGCGTACGAACCGTCCGTGAAGAGGCCGGCCAGCTCGCCCGGGGTGCGCGCCACCCGGCCCGGCGGCTCCTCCATCACGTCGAAGTAGACGCCCCGCGTCTCCCGGTAGACCTCCCAGTCGTCCGCGTACACGACGATCGGGCGGTCGAGGTTGGCGTAGTCGAACATGATCGACGAGTAGTCCGTGATCAGCGCGTCGGCGGCCAGGCACACGTCCTCGGAGGACCGGTGCCCGGTCACGTCGATGATCCGGCCGTCGCTCCGCACGCGGCCCTCGTCGTAGAAGTAGTGGGCGCGCAGCAGGACGACGAACTCCTCGCCGATCTCCTCGCAGAAGGCCTCCAGGTCGAGCCGTGCCTCGAAGCCGGTGCTGTAGTCGCGGTGCGTGGGCGCGTACAGCAGCGCCGTCCTGCCCTCGGGCACCCCGAGCCGCTCGCGGACCCGGGCCACGTCCTCGGCGGTCGCCGTGCAGAAGACGTCGTTGCGCGGATAGCCGTACTCCAGGGCCTCGTAGGCGCCGGGGAAGGCCCGCTCCCACATCTGGGTGGAGTGCCGGTTGGAGGAGAGGTTGTAGTCCCAGCGGTCCACCCGGGACAGCAGCTTGGTGAAGCTGCCGGACGCGGCGGCCACCACCGGATACGTCGACTGATCGACGCCCATCTTCTTCAGCGGCGTCCCGTGCTGGGTCTGGACGTGCACGCTGCCGGGGCGTTTGACCACCCCGTCCGCGAAGTTGGCGTTGTTGACGAGGTACTTGGCGCGGGCCAGCACCTCCCAGGCGCGCCGGCTGCCGATCACCGCGTGCTCGACGTCCTTCGGCAGCGCCGCCACCGCCTCCGGCTCGACCAGGAACACCGAGCGGATGTGCGGGGCGAGTTCGCGGGCCTTGGCGTGGATCGCGGCCGGGTTGCAGGCGTAGCCGCGGCCCCAGTACGCGCAGTACACCGCGAGGTTCTCGTCGAGGGGGCGGCGCAGTTGGGCGGCGTAGCGCGCGCGGGTGCGCAGCATCCTCGGGCGCGGCATCCGCCGGACCACCCCGGCGGCGGCCCGGTTCGCGCCGCGCAGCGCGCGGAACGCGCCGTAGGCGCCGACCGCGAGCAGCCGGTGCTGCACCCCGAGACTGCCCGTCGGCGCCCGGAACCCGGCCGGGCGGTGGCGTCGATAGAGCGTGCCCGCCCGGCGGAAGAAGGCGCGTCGGCGGCGCGCGGGCACCCGGGCGGGGTGGGCCGCCGTCTTCAGGACCAGGGTGAAGAGCTGACCGAACAGCGCCTTCGACCGGGCCGCGGGCACGGTCTGTTCCGACACCCGGGTGAGGACCCGCTCGACCTGGTCGAGGAGTTCGAAGTGGTGCTCGCCCGGCGCGTTGAGCCGGCTGCCCTGGCGGCGCAGGTGGTGCCGTACGCAGACCGTGCGCAGCAGGGCCGACCGCTCGGCCGCCACCGTCACCAGGCCGCCCCAGCCCGCGTCCGTGAAATGACCCTCGGGGAAGGTGAGCCCGTGCTCGGTGAGGAAGCCGCGGCGGTAGGCGGCGCTCCACGCCGGGACGTGCGCGCCGAGGACCTCCGGGGCCTTGTCGAGCGGCGGTGTGCTCGGCTCGCCCTCCCACCAGTGCACCCGCTGATGGCCGAAATAGAGGACGTCCACGCCGGCCGGGAGTCCCGCCTCCAGGGCGCCCAGCGCGCCCGGCACCAGGTCGTCGTCGCCGTCGAGGAAGAGCAGGTAGTCGCCGGTCGCCGCCGCGATCCCGGTGTTGCGCGCCCCGCTCAGCCCGCCCGAGGGCGGCGAATGGACCGGGGTCACCCGGGGGTCCCGCGCGGCGTAGGCGGCGGCGACCGCCGCGGCCGGGGAGTCCGGCGCGTCGCAGACCGGGATCAGCTCGACGTCGCCGAAGGACTGGGTCAGGACCGAGTCCAGCGCGCGGGCCAGGTGCCCGGCGACTCCGAAGGTGGGCACGATGACGCTGAAGCGGGGCATTCTGCTCTTTCTCTCAAGAGGCGCCGAACGGGCGGTTCATCGCCCGGGGCGCCCGGTCGGCCGCCAGGTGGTGGGCCGGGTGGGCGTGGGCCGCGACGGGCTGGAGGGCACGCGGACTCCGGTTCAGAGGGTCTCGGTCAGGGGAACGGCACCACCCGGAGCCGGAACGGCCGTGCGGGGCGCGGTGGCCGGCGCCCCCTCCGGTGGGGCGGAGCCGGCGCGGGGGAGGGCCGCCGCGGCCGACGGGACCGGGTGGCGCTCGGCGAACGGGACGAACGGCGGCAGACCGGCCGTCTCGCCGAGCACCACCCGCCGTACGACGCGCTCGGCGGCGCGCCCGTCGTCGTACGGACAGAACCGCTCACGGAAGGCGGCCCGCCGCTGCGACGAGCGCGAGCCGCGCCAGTGACCGGTGGCGAAGATGTCGATCAGCTCGTCCTCGGTGCGCGCCACCGCACCCGGCGGGAAGGCGCGCAGGTCGAAGTAGGTGCCACGGGCCGCCTCGTACGCCTCCCAGTCGTCCGCGTGGACGACGATCGGCCGGTCCAGGCCCGCGTAGTCGAACATCAGGGACGAGTAGTCCGTGACCAGCGCGTCCGAGGCGAGGCACAGCGACTCGACGCTCGGATGGCCGGACACGTCGATGACCCGGCCGCCCGCGGTGTCCGGGAGCGGAGTCCCGTACGTGGGGTGGGCGCGGGTCAGCACCACGAAGCGCGGGCCCAGTCGGCGCAGCACGCGGTCCAGGTCCAGGGTGCCGTGCAGGCCGCTCCGGTAGTCCCGGTAGGTCGGCGCGTACAGCACGGCGATCGCGCCCGCCGGGATGCCGAGCGTCTCGCGCAACCGGGCCACGTCGGCCGAAGTCGCCTTCTGGAACACGTCGTTGCGCGGCGTCCCGTACTCCAGCGTCGTGTACGAGGAGGGGAAGGCGCGCTCCCAGACCAGCGTGGAGTGGCGGTTGGCGGACAGGCAGTAGTCCCACTTGTCGGTGCTGCGCAGCAGCTCGGCGAAGTCGGTGCCGCGCGCGGCGGCCGGGCGGTCCTGGAGGTCGAGGCCCATGCGCTTGAGCGGCGTCCCGTGCTGCGTCTGGATCATGATCTGGCCGGGCCGCTTGACCAGCCGCCGGTCGAAGTTGACATTGTTCACCAGGTACTTGGAACGGGCGAGCGCCGTCCAGTACCCGGCCGTGCCGGGCCGCACCCGGCGCGTCGCGGCCGGGACGGTGTGGTGGTGTTCGAGGTGCGCGATCCACGCCGTGCGGACATGCGGCGCGAACGTGCGGAACGCCGACTCCAGAGCCCCCGGATTGCAGCCGTGGCCCCGGCCCCAGTAACTGGAGAAGACGGCCCGGTCGGCGCGCAGCGGGAGACGGAGCTGCACGCGGTAGTGGAACTGGAGCGCCGCCCCCCGAGCCCCGCGCAGCAGCCCGGAGGCCAGCCGCACGGCTCTCTTCCGTGTCCGCGACAGGAAGGAGAGCAGGCGGTACGTGCGATGCGCGCCGAACCTGACCAGTGCGTGCCGCAGCCGGGCACCGCCGCCGGCCGGCACGCAGCCCGGGACACGGTAACGGCGGTAGTACGCGCGGGCCTTGCGCAGGAACTCGGCGCGCGCGCCGCGCGGCAGCCGCCCTCGTTTCACGAACACCGTGGAGAGGTGGTCGACCATGCGCCGGAACAGCACCGGGCGCCACCGGTCCAGCTCCGGGTGCGCGTCGACGTGCGCGAAGACACGGTCGTACTGCGCGAAGACGTCGAAGTGCTTACGGCTGCTGGTGCCGAGGATGCTGCCGTGCCGCCGCTGGCGGTAGTGCACGCAGACCCGGTCGAGGGTGGCGATCGTCTCGGCGGACATCAGCGCCGGATAGGTCCAAGGCGTGTCCTCGTAGTACCCGGGCGGGAAGGCGAGGCCCGCGAGCTCGACGAACTCCCGGCGGTACGCCTTGTTCCACACCACCATCAGCAGCCGGAGCAGTCCGGGCCGCTCCTCGAGCCGGAACGGCGCGGGTCCCTCCTCGGTCAGCTGCGCCGAGACCTGGTTGCGTACGACGTCGCCCGACCAATACGTGCGCGCGTAGTCGTAGACCAGGACGTCCGGTTCGTCGGTCTCCTTCAGCCGGTCGGCGATCGCGTGCAGCGCGTCCGGGGTGAGGCTGTCGTCGCTGTCCAGGAAGATCAGGTAGTCCCCGGTGGCCCGTTCGAGACCGGCGTTGCGGGCCCGGCCGAGTCCCACGTTCTCCGGAAGGTGCACGGGGAGCACGCGGGCGTCGCGGGCCGCGAACTCGTCGATGATCGCCCCGCAGGCGTCGGGTGAACAGTCGTCGACCGCGATGAGCTCAAGGTCCGGGTACGACTGTCCGAGCACGGATTCGAGGCACTCGTGCAGGTACGCCTGAACCTTGTACGCGGGGACGATGACACTGAACCTGGGCAAGGGACATCCATGGGTCGGCGCGGGCATACCTGCCCGGGAACGGCCGAAGGGGTGACTTGGTTACGCCAGATGTGGCATACGGGGGATGCCCGGTGAACGCCGAGGGGCCGCCCGGTGTCCGGACGGCCCCTCGAACGCCGCTGAAATCGGCTTATTTGACCGCGCCCGCCATCACCCCGGACACGAACTGCCGCTGGAACGCGAAGAACACGGCCAGCGGGATCACCATCGAGATGAAGGCACCCGGCGCCAGTACGTCGATGTTGTTGCCGAACTGGCGTACCTGCGTCTGGAGCGCGACCGTGATGGGCTGGCTCCCCGCGTCGGAGAAGACCAGCGCGACCAGCATGTCGTTCCAGACCCACAGGAACTGGAAGATGCCCAGCGAGGCGATCGCGGGCCCGCCGAGCGGCATCACGACCCGTACGAACAGGCGCAGTTCACCCGCGCCGTCCAGCCGGGCCGCCTCCAGGAGCTCCCTCGGGATCTCCGCGAAGAAGTTCCGCAGCAGGAACACCGCGAAGGGCAGGCCGTATCCGACGTGGAACAGGACCACGCCGGTGATCGACCCGAAGACGCCGATCTTCCCGAAGAGTTCGGCGATCGGGATCAGCGCCACCTGCACCGGCACGACCAACAGCCCCACCACACCGAGGAACCACCAGTCCCGGCCCGGGAACTCCATCCAGGCGAAGGCGTAGCCCGCGAGCGAGCCGATGACGACGACCAGGAGGGTCGCCGGCACGGTGATCAGCACCGTGTTGAGCAGCGAGTCGGTGATGTCGCCGTTCTCCAGGAGCTTCTGGTAGCTGTCCACCGTGAGCTGCGAGGGCTCACTCAGGACCTTCCACCAGCCGCTCGCGTTCATGTCCTCCGGCCTGCGCAGCGAGGACAGCAGCAGCCCGATCGTCGGCACCAGCCAGAACAGGCCGACGAGCAGCAGGAAGACGCGGACGACGCCGCTGCTGACACCGCTCGCGAGCCGTGAACCGAGCGAGGGCCCGGCCCGGTCCACCGCCGTGGCGGGTGCCGTCTCCGTCAGACGTCCGGCCTGCGTGGTCATCGCCGCACCTCCCGCCTGAGCCTGCGCACATTGAAGAGCATCACCGGGATCACGAGCAGGAGCAGGAACACCGCGATGGCGCTCGCGACGCCCGGCCGGCCCTCCGAGAAGCCCTTGCGGTACAGCTCCAGGGCCAGCACGTCGGCGTCGTCCTGGGAGGAGCCCGGCGCGATGATGAAGACCAGGTCGAAGACCTTCAGCACATTGATCATCAGCGTCACGGCGACCACCGCGAGGACCGGCGCGAGCAGCGGCACCGTGACCCTGCGGAACACCTGCCACTCGTTGGCCCCGTCGACCCGGGCCGCCTCGAGGAGTTCGCGCGGCACACCGGCCAGACCCGCCGCGATCAGCACCATCGCGAACCCGGCCCACATCCAGATGTACGAGCCGATGATCGCGGGGGTGACCAGGGACGGGCCGAGCCAGTCGAGGCCGTTGTACGGCTCCTTGAAGTTGCTCGCCGGGAGCCGCAGCCGGGCCCCGTCCGCCTTGTCCGAGAGCGTGAACGTGCCGTCGTCGCCGACCTTCGCCGAGTCGACGACCCTGCCGTCCCTGACCGCCTCGATCCGCATCCCGGAGTAGCCCAGCTCGCCCGGGTCGACCTGCCCGAGTCTCCCCACGCCCTTGCCGCGGGTGAAGTCCTGCCAGGCCGTGCCGGTGACCTTGCCGCGCTCGGGCCCGGCCTGAACGGCCCTCTCGGCGCTGTCCGGCATCTGGTCCGGGGCGACACCGACGAGCGGGACGGTGACGGACTGCCCCGTGTGCACGGCCCCCCGGGTGATGAAGCCGCCCTTCTCGGCCTCCAGGGGCGACTGCCGGCCCAGGTGGGCCTTCGGGAACGCCGACGAGGAGGCGAAGGTGTCGTGCACCCCCACCCACACCGCGTTCGCGACGCCCTTGTCCGGGTCCTGGTCGTACACCAGCCGGAAGATGATGCCCGCCGCGAGCATCGAGATCGCCATCGGCATGAAGACGACCAGCTTGAACGCCGTTCCCCAGCGCACCCGTTCGGTGAGCACCGCGAAGACCAGCCCCAGCGCGGTCGCGACGGTCGGGGCGAACACCACCCAGATGACGTTGTTCTTCAGCGCGGTGCGGATGCCGTCGTCGGTGAACAGCTCCTTGTAGTTGTCGAGTCCGGCGAACCCGTCGCCCGACTGGTCGTAGAGGCTGCGGACGACCGAATACCCGATCGGGTAGACCACGAGCGCGCCGAGCAGCACCAGGGCGGGCAGCAGGAAGAGCGCCACCACGGTCCTGCGGGTACCGGTCACGCTCTTGCGCGTACGGGCCGGAGGCACCGGTGCGGTGCCTCCGGCCGTTGCCGACGTCATCGCCGGATCAGCCCTTGTAGGCGGCTGCGGCGTCCGATTCGAGCTTCGCCTGCGTCCCCGCCACGTCCTTCGGGTTCTTCAGGAAGTCCTGGAGGTCCTTCCACTCGCCCTTGCCGGGCGTTCCGCCGAAGGCCTGGGGGGCCTGGTCGGACATGTCGAAGCGGAAGTCGTCGCCGGCCGCGATCAGCGCCTTGGCCATGGACTGCTGAACGGCGTTCGGATAGGCGGAATCGGCCACGCTCTTGTTCGGCGAGAGATAGCCGCCGAGCTTCGCCCAGATCGTCGCCGCGTCGGGCGAGGCGAGGAAGGTCAGCAGCGCCTGGCCCGCCTCGGACTCCTTGAGCAGGACGGCCGCGTCGCCGCCGCTCACCACGGGCGCCTTGTCACCCACGGCCGGGAACGGGAACACCTTCGCGTCCGTGCCGATCTTCGCCTTGGTCTCCGCGATGTTGACGCCCACGAAGTCGCCCTCGAAGACCATGCCCGCCTTGGGCTGGTCGCCGCCGGTGAACGTCTGCGTCACGGACGCCGGGAACTCCGTCTGGAGCGCGCCGTCCGGGCCGCCCGCGATGTAGTTCTTGTTGCCCCACACCTGGGCGAGCGTGGTCAGCGCGTCCTTCACGGACGGATCCGTCCACTTGATCTTGTGCTGGGCGAGCTGGTCGTACTTCTCCGGTCCCGCCTGGGAGAGATAGATGTTCTCGAACCAGTCGGTGAGCGTCCAGCCGTCGGCGCCGCCGACCGAGACGGGGGTGACACCGGAGTCGTAGACCGTCTGCGCGGCGGTCAGGAAGTCCTTCCAGGTCTTGGGTTCCTTGGCCCCCGCGTTCTCGAAGACCTTGGTGTTGTACCAGACCAGCGACTTGTTGGCGGCCTTGAAGTAGACGGCGTACTGCTTGCCGTCGACCTTGCCGAGGTCCTGCCAGCCCTGCGCGTAGTTCTTCGTCAACTGCGCCTGCGCGTCCGCGCCGACGGGCTTGGCCCACTTCTTGTCGACGGCCTGCTTGATCGCGCCGACCTGCGGGAGCAGCGCGACGTCCGGCGGCGCACCGCCCGCGATCTTCGAACCGAGGAAGTTGATGATCGGGTCCTGCGCCGGTACGAAGGTGACCTTCGCGCCCGTGCGCTTCTCGAACTCCGCCAGCACCTTCTTGAAGTTGGCCTGTTCGGCGCCTGTCCACACGGCGGCGACTTCCAGAGTGGCGCCGTCGAGCTTGGGGAGGGCGACGGAGCCCGCGCCGGTGCCGCTGCTCTCCGTGCCCTTGCCGTTGTCGTTCCCCTTGTCCTTGTCACCGTCGCCGCCGCACGCGGTGAGCGTGAGAGCGCCTGCGACGACGGCGGCCGCGGCGGCCTGCGCGGCCCTGCGCGAGCGGTGCGTGGAGTGATTGGGCGACCTGCGTATATGAGGATTGCTGCGCATCACTGCCCCGTTCTTCGTTCTTCGTCGAACGTCCGAGCGGTTGTCCCGTGCGCTCTGGTCTACGCCCGGTCACTCGGGGGCGGCAAGACCGCCGGTACTGTCAAGTGAGCGATCGTGATTGGGTCGTGACGTCGGGTCACCGAAGGTGAAGGGCGCCGACGGGGCGATCCGGAGGGCGGCCGGGCCGCGCGGCGGCGGCGGCCCGCTCCACTTCGCGGCGCGTCGGGCCACGGCCAACGACAGCACCGAGCCGCGCCGCGGCTGCCGCTGAGCACCGAGCCGCGCCGCGCCGGGGTGCCGCCGAGCGGCCCCGCTGGGGCTGCCCGCGGTGCCGGGGCTGCGCCTGTGTCGGCCCCGGGGCGGTGGCGCCCGGGCCGAACGAGACGCGCGCCGCGAGCGGCCGCCCGGGGGCTGCGCCCCGGCCGCGCCGCAACTGCTCCTGTGTCGACCCCCAGGCGGAGACGCCGGGGCCGAACGAGACGCGCGCCGTGAGCGGCCGCGCCGGGGCTGCGCCTGTGTCGGCCCCGGGGCATGGCGCCCGGGGCCGAACCGAGACTCGCGCCGCGCGGGCTACAGCAGAGACGGCACCTCGGTCGCGGAGACGGAACGCGCGGCACGCTCCAGGGCGCTGGCGAGCAGGGCCAGGTCCGTGGGTCCGTTGCCCAGCTCGCGGACCGGGCGGCGGGCCGGCGGGTCGCCCATGCGCTGCCACTCCAGCGGGACGACCGTGGGGCGGAGCGTGGCCGTGCGGGGGATGCGTCCCGTGACCCGGCCGCCCTGGAAGGGGGTCTCCCGGCCGTCAGGGCGGAGCAGCCGGCCCCGCCCGGGAGCGGGTTCCTCCGGTCCGGGCGACGGTGTGTCGAGGGTGACGCGCAACGCGGCGGAACGCGCCAGTTCCGATCCCGCCGTACGGCCGCCGGCCCCGGACGACGCCACGAGGTGCACCCCGAGCCGGTCCCCTTCCCGGGCGACGGCCTCCAGCGCCCGTACGACCGAACCGGCCGCGGGACGCCCCGGGGACCCCAACGACGGTGACAGCAGGGCGTCCAGGTCGTCGACGACCACGACCAGCCGGGCCAGCGCCGGCCCCGGCTCGATCCGCTGCCGTGCGGCGGCCGGCCGCAGCCGCATGGTCGAGCTGGGTGGTGAGTCGAGGTCCGAGGCCCCCAGGGACGAGGTCCCGCTCGACGAGGTGCCGGCCGAGCGCTGCGACACGATCCGGCCGGACGCCGCCCGCCCGGCGTGCCACTCCGCGAAGCCGAGCCGGCCCAGCAGTTCGGACCGCCGCTTAAGCTCGGCGCTCAGGGACTGGGCGAACTCCCGCATCCGCACGGGGTCGTTGGCCGTCAGGTGCGTGGTGACATGCGGCAGGTCCGTGCAGACCTGAAGCCCTTCCCCGCCGTTCCCCGCGCCGTGGCCTCCCGTGCCGTCGCGTCCGTCCAGCAGGATGATCCCGAGCCGGTCGGGCCGTTCGGCGGCGGCGAGGGACGCGGCCACCGAGCGCAGCAGTTCCGTACGGCCGCTGCCCGGCGGGCCCTCGATCAGCAGGTGCGGGCCCTCGACGGGCAGGTCGACGGCGACGGGTCCGCGCGGGCCCGCGCCGAGGACGGCCCGGGCCCGTCCGCCGAACGCCTCGGTGTCGTCCGCGGCATCCGCCCAACGCGCCATCAGGGAGGCGGGGGTGGCCCGCGCCAGCCCCAACTCGTCGAGCAGGCGCGCCATGTGAGGCAGCGGTGCGGACACGCGCGCGTGACGGTCCCCGTGCGCTGCGTCCGTCCGCAGCGGCGCGAGGGCGCGGGCGAACCGCTCGGCCCAGGCGACCGACACGGCGTCCACGGCGGCGACGGTGCCATGCCCCACGGGGCCGCGCGGCAGCTGCCCGGCGCCACCGGAGGCACGGCCCGCGCGCGGCGCGGCGGCGTGACCGGTTCCGCCACCGGCTCCGGGACGAGGAATGCCCGTGTGGGTGGATCCCTCGTGCCGGGAGCCGGAGTGCGACGGCCCCGAGCGCGCATGCCCGGCCGGACCCGCTCCGGTGCGGTCGGGGCCACCGTGGGACCCGGCGTCCGGCGCCGCCTCCGGGGCGGGTTCGCCGGTCCCGCCCGGTGCGACCCGCATCAACCGCAGTGCCGTGGCCACGTCCCCGCTGAGCAGCGCCACCGCCCCGCACTCACGGAACGCCGGCGAGGCCTGGCAGGCGGCTTCGTAGGTGTCCGTCACCGGCGACGCGGGCGACGCCGCCGCGGTCTCGGCGAGGCACACCAGATGGATTCCGGCCCGTGAGCCCTCGTGCGCGAGGCGCACCACGGCCTCCCGTACGTCGGCGCCTCCGGGGTCCCCGTCCACGACGACCACCGTGTACGGGCCGTCGTAGCCGGCGTCCGTGTCCTCGGTCCGTGCCCAGGCGGGCCGCCGCACCGCGCCCCGCGGACCGCCGTCGCCGGCGCGCTCGCCGTCGTCGTGCGTCCCGGAGCGGGCGGCCGGAACCGTCGCTCCGGCGCCTATGGACCGTGCGCCCCGGCCGCCCGGTGCGCCCTCGGTCTCCGCGAGGTGGTCCTCCAGGCGGCGCAGGAGTTCGTCGGTGCGCGCCGCCGCCTGTTCGCGGTCGTACGCGAGGAGGAGACGGCAGTCCTGGCCGTGGGCGGGGCGCAGATGGGGGAGCCAGCCGAGCCAGGACCACTCGGAGCCGCGTTCCTCCACCGTGCGGGCGCGGTCCGTGCTGATGAGGACGATTTCCAGGGTGTCGGGGGAGTGCAGCGCGGCGAGCTGGGCGACGACCGCGCGGGCCAGCCCCGCGAGACGCGCGCGTGGTCCGGCCAGGCCCAGTGAGCCGACCTCCCGCAGCCCGGCGGTCACCGGCACCGCCGGGAGCAGGCCCGAGCCGTCCGGTGCGGCCCGGTCGGCCGTGCCCAGACGCACCGTCAGTGCCTCGGGGTGTCCGGGGCCCCGCTCCCACAGCCGGGGACCCGGTCCCAGCGCGGTGAGCAGCAGGGTCGCCGGGTCGGGCCAGCTCTCGGGCGACCGCCGCACGGCGGGAAGGGACTCCTCCACCGCGACGGTTCCGTCGTCGTACGCCTCCCGCGCGGTCCCCGCCGGCTCTCCGCGGCCGCCGGTCAGCCGCCGGGCCCACGCGCCGATGCCGCCCCGCCTGCGCACCCCCGCCGGGATGTCCGTGCCCCGGGTCGGCGTGCCTTTGCGCGCGCCCGGGATGCCCGGTCCGTCGAAGCCGGACGCGTCGGAGGCCCCGGTGCCGAAGGTCCCCGCTGCCTCCGTCCCGGCCCGTCCTTCGGGAGTTCCCGCGGGTCCGTCCGGGCGACCCGCCCCGTGCGGGGACGCGCCGGGGGCTGAGCCGCCGTCCGCCGCCCCGCCGCGCGGCCTGTTCTCGATCCGGGGTGCCCCGCCCTGCTCCGGCACGGCCGGGGGCACCGCCCGTCCGTGTTCCAGCGCCCCGGGGACGCCGCCACCGGAGGCACCCCACTCCGAGGTCCCGTAGGCGTGATGCGTCTCGCCCGCGGGAGGGAGGGCGCCCCTCTGCGCGAGGGTGGCGCTCTCCCCGCGCGCGTGGGGCACGGCGCCGTGCGGATGGGGGGCGCCCGGTGCGGAGGTCTGCGAAGAGAAGGAGGCCTGGGCGCTCGGCTCGGTGGCCGATCCGCCGCGCGAGCCGTTCGAAGGGGAACCGGCCGTCGGCGCGGGGGTGGCGTCCGTGCGGGCGGCGGTGCCCGCGCCCGCCCGGTCGCCGGACCCGGCGACTCCGAACGCGCCCTCCTCGGCCGCCCCGGCCTGCACCCGTACATGGCCCTCGCCGTCCGGTGCCGTCCGTACGGCGCCCGGTCCTCCGGGCGGCGCGAGGCGCAGGGCGGACTCGCCGACGCGCAGCAGCGCGCCCTCGGTGAGGCGGACCGGGCGGCTGCCCACGCGGGAGCCGTCGAGTGTCGTGCCGTTCGTGGAGCCGATGTCGGCGACCGAGACGCGGCCCTCGGGAGTGACGGTGACCGCGCAGTGCAGGCGGGACACGTCGGGGTCGTCCAGGGGCACGTCGGCGTCCGCGGAGCGGCCGATGCGGATCTGGCCGCCGTGCAGCAGGTGGACCCCGCCGGCGTCGGGGCCCGCGACCACGTGCAGCTGGGTGGAGACATCGTCCAGGTCGGGACCCGGCTCGGCGGGTGCGCCGAGGCACAGCACGGCGCCGTCGGTCAGGGGCGGCTCGCCGAGGGTGCAGCGCTGGGCGTCGAGCCGCTCCGTGCCCGCGTAGAGCACGATCTGGCCTCCGCCGGGCTCACGGCCCCGCTCGCCCTGGGAGGTGCCCCCGCTCCCCCCGACCGCCGCGGCCAGCCCCGACGCGACCGCGGCCAGCGCCGTCCCGGCGGGCGCGGTGACCAGCACATCGCAGGCCGTGGCTCGCCCCCGCGGCTCCGAGTGCGGGCCCAGCGGGTCTACGACGGTCAGCCGGATCTGCATCGCCGTCCGGGGTCCCTTCCGCGCAGGTGTCCGCGACGAGGACGAGGCTGCGCTGCGGTCCCCCACCGCAGATCTCCCCCACCGCACACGGGCACGTCGGCCAGTACTGGAGGCATCCTCGCACCTGCCACCGACAACACGCCCGCCCCCCACCCGTAAGTGATCTTGATTGGTCGGCTCTGCCCGTAAAAGTGCCTGACCAGTGCCCGCCCGCTGTCCGCTTGAGATCGGTCACGCCCGCCCCGCGGCAACCAAGTGACCGGACTGAGCGTCTTTCCGTCGAACATGAGCGAGCGTCTTTCGGGCGTCTTCCTGTCGAACATGTACGGGAACGCGTACGTAAGCGCTTATGCGGACCACAGGCGCGCATGGGACCTATGGGGAAGTACACGAAGACGACAGCCCGGTGCCGCGTACGGCGGCACTACAGTGGGTCGGAACACCTGTACCACGGTGATCACGGTGGTCGGACCAGGCAAGCAAGCAACAGGGAGCGCATGACGTGCGGCCGGTAGGGAGCAAGTACCTCCTTGAGGAGCCGCTGGGGCGCGGCGCCACAGGCACGGTCTGGCGAGCCCGCCAGCGGGAGACCGCGGGCGCCGAGGCGGCCGTCGCCGGGCAGCCCGGCGAGACCGTGGCGATCAAGGTCCTGAAGGAAGAGCTCGCAAGCGACGCGGACATCGTGATGCGGTTCCTGCGGGAGCGGTCGGTGCTGCTGCGCCTGACCCACCCGAACATCGTGCGCGTACGCGACCTCGTCGTCGAAGGCGATCTCCTCGCCCTGGTCATGGACCTGATCGACGGGCCCGACCTGCACCGCTATCTGCGCGAGAACGGGCCGTTCTCGCCCGTCGCCGCCTCCCTCCTGACCGCCCAGGTCGCCGACGCGCTCGCCGCCAGCCACGCCGACGGCGTCGTGCATCGCGACCTGAAGCCCGCGAACGTCCTGCTCAAGCAGGACGCCGGCGGCATGCACCCGATGCTGACCGACTTCGGCATCGCCCGGCTCGCCGACTCCCCGGGCCTGACCCGCACCCACGAATTCGTCGGCACGCCCGCGTACGTCGCGCCGGAGTCCGCCGAGGGGCGCCCGCAGACGTCCGCCGTCGACATCTACGGCGCCGGCATCCTGATGTACGAGCTGGTCACCGGGCGCCCGCCGTTCGCCGGCGGGTCCGCCCTCGAAGTGCTGCACCAGCACCTGAGCGCCGAACCGCGCCGCCCCTCGACCGTGCCGGACCCGCTGTGGACCGTCATAGAGCGCTGCCTGCGCAAGAACCCTGACGAGCGGCCCAGCGCCGAGAACCTCGCCCGCGCGCTGCGCGCCGTCGCCGCGGGCGTCGGGGTGCACGCGAACGCCGCGCAGATCGCCGCGGCCGAGGGCGTGGGCGCCCTGCTCGCCCCCGACCCGGCCCCGGCACCCGTCCCGGACATGCCCGGCGCGGCCGACCCCACCCAGGTGCTGCCCCACAACGCGGGCTCCTACGACCCGTACGGCGCGACCAGCGTGCTGCCGCACACCTCCGGCGCCGCCGACGCCACCTCCGTGCTGCCGAACCGCGGCGCGGCCGACCCGACCGCCGTGATGCCGCCGGTGCCCCCGCACCAGCCGGGCGGACAGGGCGAGGACCCGCACCCCTGGCAGAACCAGCTCCGCGCGGCCCGCGACCGCAACGAACAGACGCAGGTCCAGTACCTCGACCCGAACGAGGACCCGCTGCGCCGCCGCCCCCAGCGGCAGGTCGCCAGGCCGCAGCAGCAGCCCCAGCGGCAGCGTCCGCAGCAGGGCCAGCAGCCGCCGCCCGGATACGGATATCCGCAGCAGCAACAGCCGCAGCAGTACGCGCCGCAGCACCAGCAGCCGCAGCGCTACGCCCCCGCGCCCCAGCAGCAGCCCCAGCCGCAGCGGTACGCGCCCGAGCCGCAGCGGCCCCAGCAGCCCGCGCCGCGTCAGCCGCGCGAGCCCCGTCAGCGCAGCTCCAACCCCATGAAGATCCCGGGGCTCGGCTGCCTCAAGGGGTGCCTGTTCACGATCGTCATCCTGTTCGTCGCCGGCTGGCTGGTCTGGGAATTCAGTCCTCTTCAGGACTGGATCGGCTCGACCAGGTCCTTCTGGGGCCAGCTGACCCACTGGTACAACGACGTGAGCGACTGGATCGGGGAACTCGGCGCAAACAGCCCCTCGGGCAACTGACTCTGGGGATTTGTCGATACCTGACGGGTGATTTCGGTCTCGGGAGTGAAGGTTGGCTCCTCGGGCGCGTACTTTAAGCGGCAACACGCGTCTGTAGGAGCAGTCTTGGCACGCAAGATCGGCAGCCGGTACACCGCGAACCAGATCCTGGGGCGGGGGAGCGCCGGCACGGTGTGGCTGGGCGAGGGACCCGAGGGGCCCGTCGCCATCAAGCTGCTGCGCGAGGACCTCGCGTCCGACCAGGAGCTCGTGGGGCGCTTCGTGCAGGAGCGCACCGCACTGCTCGGTCTCGACCATCCCCACGTGGTGGCGGTGCGCGACCTGGTCGTGGACGGCAACGACCTCGCCCTCGTCATGGACCTCGTACGGGGCACCGACCTGCGCACCCGGCTCGACCGGGAGCGCCGGCTCGCCCCCGAGGCCGCGGTCGCGATCGTCGCCGACGTCGCGGACGGACTCGCGGCCGCGCACGCCGCCGGGGTCGTCCACCGTGACGTGAAGCCCGAGAACGTCCTGCTCGACATGCAGGGCCCGCTCGGCCCCGGCGGTTCCCACCCGGCCCTCCTGACCGACTTCGGTGTGGCCAAGCTCATCGACTCGCCGCGCCGGACCCGGGCCACGAAGATCATCGGCACGCCGGACTACCTGGCGCCCGAGATCATCGAGGGCCTGCCGCCGCGCGCCGCCGTCGACATCTACGCGCTGGCGACCGTGCTCTACGAACTGCTCGCCGGGTTCACGCCCTTCGGGGGCGGACACCCCGGCGCGGTCCTGCGCCGCCACGTCACGGAGACCGTGGTCCCGCTCCCCGGCATCCCGGACGAGCTGTGGCAGCTGATCGTGCAGTGCCTGGCCAAGGCGCCCGCGTCGCGGCTGCGGGCCTCCGAGCTGGGCGCGCGCCTGCGGGAGCAGTTGCCGCTGCTGGCCGGGATGCCCCCGCTGGACGTGGACTCGCCGGACGCGGAGTCCGAGGACGAGGAATACGAGGAGACCGCGGAGCCGGCCGAGCCCGCCGCCGCCCGGGTGCGGCGTGGCGCCGTACCGCTCGTGCCCGGCGCCGCGCCGGACTCGAACCGGGACACGCACACCTCGATGCGGGTGCCCGCGCCCGACGAGCTGGCCGGCGGGGCCCGGGGCACCGCCCGGGCGCCCCGGGCCGCGGGAGCGCCCCGTCCGGGATCCGCCCGGCACCGCGCCTCCGCCCGCCGACGGCGGATCACCCTGGGTACGGCGGCGATCGCCCTCGTCGCCGCGGTGGGCGTCGGCACCTGGCTCGCCACCTCCGGCGACGACGCCGACGCGACCCCGCGGGACACGAAGAACTCGGCCCCGGCCTCCCCGTGACCCCCGGAGCCGACGGAGGTCCCCGGCGGGCGGAGTCACGGCACCGGGGGAGGGCGGAGGCCCCTCGGGGGTGAGGGGCGGGCCCCGGTTGCCGTAGCCGTTACGCTGGAGGCGTGGCAGTCGTCGATGTTTCCGAAGAGCTCAAGTCCCTCTCCTCGACCATGGAGTCGATCGAGGCCGTCCTGGACCTCGACAAGCTGAGGGCAGATGTCGCCGTGCTCGAGGAGCAGGCGGCCGCGCCGTCCCTGTGGGACGACCCGGACGAGGCGCAGAAGATCACCAGCAAGCTGAGCCACCTCCAGGCGGAGGTCAGGAAGGCCGAGGCGCTCCGCGGGCGTATCGACGATCTGAGCGTGCTCTTCGAGATGGCCGAGGAGGAGGACGACCCGGACACCCGTGCCGAGGCCGACACCGAGCTCGTCGCCGTCAAGAAGGCGCTGGACGAGATGGAGGTCCGCACGCTCCTGTCCGGCGAGTACGACTCCCGCGAAGCCGTCGTCACCATCCGTGCCGAGGCCGGCGGCGTCGACGCCTCCGACTTCGCCGAGAAGCTCCAGCGCATGTACCTCCGCTGGGCGGAGCGCCACGGCTACAAGACGGAGCTCTACGAGACCTCGTACGCGGAAGAGGCGGGCATCAAGTCCACCACCTTCGCCGTCCACGTCCCGTACGCCTACGGCACGCTCTCGGTGGAGCAGGGCACGCACCGGCTGGTGCGCATCTCGCCCTTCGACAACCAGGGGCGCCGCCAGACCTCCTTCGCCGGTGTCGAGATCCTGCCCGTCGTCGAGCAGACCGACCACCTCGAGATCGACGAGTCGGAGCTCCGGATCGATGTGTACCGGTCCTCCGGTCCCGGCGGTCAGGGCGTCAACACCACGGACTCCGCGGTGCGTCTGACCCACCTCCCCACGGGCATCGTCGTCTCGTGCCAGAACGAGCGGTCGCAGATCCAGAACAAGGCCTCGGCCATGAACGTTCTGCAGGCCAAGCTCCTGGAGCGGCGCCGGCAGGAGGAGCAGGCCAGGATGGACGCCCTCAAGGGCGACGGCGGCAACTCCTGGGGAAACCAGATGCGTTCGTACGTCCTGCACCCGTACCAGATGGTCAAGGACCTGCGCACCGAGTTCGAAGTCGGCAACCCCGAGGCCGTGTTCGGCGGCGAGATCGACGGCTTCCTCGAGGCCGGAATTCGCTGGCGCAAGCAGCAGGAGAAGTAGACGCGCGAGAAGCGCGGTACGGGCGGACGATTTCCACCCTTCCGAAAACCTCTTTGTCGACAAGGCAACTGCCGTCCACCGGACGGCAGTTGCCTTTGTTGTAGGGGTTGTCTGGGTTTTATGTCACAGTCACAGGTCCGCACGGCAGGCAAACGATGTTGTTCCGGACATCGCGTACGCAACGACCTTGACGATGCTTTGAAAACTGGGAAGGGTGACGCGTGGCATGCGTAATCATCGGGGCGCATGTGAACCGGGGGGCCCAGCGACGCCGCCTGTGACGCCGTGGCCCCGGGCGCTGCTCCATTGACGATCAGCTACTGGGGGTAGCAGGCAGATGACCAAGAAGACGCGGATCCGCGTGGCGCGGATAGCCGCCGGTGCGGTGATTGCCGCAGGTGCTTCGCTGACCGCGGCGGGCGCCGCCTCGGCACTCGACCTCAATGTCGGCATCAGCGTGGACGGCGACGACCCGACCCCGACGCCCACCGACACCGGCATCCCGACCGAGCCCACCGGGGAGCCGACCGAGCCCACCGAGGAGCCCACGGAGCCCACGGAGGAGCCGACCGAGCCCACCGAGGAGCCCACGGAGCCCACGGAGCCCACGGAGGAGCCGACTCAGCCCACCGAGGACCCGGACCCCGGCGAGACGACCGAGGAGCCCAGCTCCGCGCCCTCCGAGGCCGGCACCGGCGGCACGGGTGGCAGCGGCAACGACAACGACGCCGACGGTGGCTCCTCCACCCAGGAGGAGGGCTCCTCGGCCCTCACCGACACGGGCTCGGAGACCACCGCCCAGGGCAGCAACGACGGCGAGCTGGCCGAGACGGGTGCGGGTCAGACCACGTTCCTGATCATCGGTGCCGCCACGATGATCGCCGGCGGTATCGGCTTCCGCCTGCTGCCGCGCCTCGCGGGCGGCCGCGGTGGTGCCGCCGCCTGACGCACACACGCACGACGAAGGGCCCGGAGCAGCTCGCTCCGGGCCCTTCCCGTGTCAGGGGCGGTCCGGCGCCTCCGCGCCGTCCGCGTGGCTCTCACACCGTCTGGTGGGCCACCAGCGCCAGCGCCGCGATCAGTACCGCGAGCAGGGCGATCAGTGCCATGGGGTTCAATCCGGCGAAGGGGCTCTCCTGCTGGAGCCGCTCCCGGTTCGCGCGGCACACGCGGCAGCGGCCCTCGCTGACGGGCGACGCGCAGTTAGCGCATACCAATCGGTCGTACGTCATGCGCTGGCCCTCCTTGCGCCGTCTCCGCGTACGCACCGTTCTCGCGTACGCGTCGCTCTCTTAACGCTGCGGGGAACGCAACCGTTCCCCTACCACTGTGCCAGGTTCCGCGGATTTCGGCGCGGCTCGCCTTATCCTGCCCCGCCCGGACAGCCGTCAGCCGCTCCGATCAGAGGTGAAACGCACCTCAGATCCGTGACAAAACGTGCAACCCTCGCGCAACCCCGTACGCCGACTGCGCTTGCACACCCGGTTCGCGTATGGTCACGCACACCTACCCCCGGCGACCCGTGGTGCATCCGTGATCCGATTCGACAACGTCTCCAAGGTCTACCCCAAGCAGACCCGCCCCGCTCTCAGGGATGTCTCCCTGGAGGTCGAGCGCGGAGAATTCGTGTTCCTCGTGGGGTCCTCCGGCTCCGGAAAGTCCACCTTTCTGCGGCTGATCCTCCGCGAGGAGCGGACCAGTCACGGTCAGGTGCACGTCCTGGGCAAGGACCTCGCGCGCCTCTCCAACTGGAAGGTGCCGCAGATGCGCCGCCAGCTGGGGACCGTGTTCCAGGACTTCCGTCTCCTGCCCAACAAGACGGTCGCCGAGAACGTGGCCTTCGCCCAGGAGGTCATCGGCAAGTCCCGCGGCGAGATCCGCAAGTCCGTGCCCCAGGTGCTCGACCTCGTCGGCCTCGGCGGCAAGGAGGACCGGATGCCCGGCGAGCTGTCCGGTGGTGAGCAGCAGCGTGTGGCCATCGCGAGAGCCTTCGTGAACCGGCCCAAGCTCCTCATCGCCGACGAGCCGACCGGAAACCTCGACCCGCAGACCTCCGTCGGCATCATGAAACTGCTCGACCGGATCAACCGGACGGGCACGACGGTCCTGATGGCGACGCACGACCAGAACATCGTGGACCAGATGCGCAAGCGCGTCATCGAGCTGGAGCAGGGCCGTCTCGTCCGCGACCAGGCACGCGGCGTCTACGGCTACCAGCACTGATCATCGTCCACGGAAAGGTCTGAGGAAGACGCCATGCGCGCGCAGTTCGTTCTGTCGGAGATCGGTGTAGGTCTCCGCCGCAACCTGACCATGACCTTCGCGGTCGTCGTCTCGGTCGCCCTCTCGCTCGCCCTGTTCGGCGGTTCGCTCCTGATGAGCGACCAGGTGAACACCATGAAGGGCTACTGGTACGACAAGGTCAACGTCTCGATCTTCCTCTGCAACAAGAGCGACGCCGAGTCCGACCCCAACTGCGCCAAGGGCGCGGTGACCAGCGACCAGAAGAAGCAGATCCTCGCCGACCTGGACAAGATGTCCACGGTCGTCCAGAAGATCGCCTACGAGTCATCGGACCAGGCGTACAAGCACTACAAGGAGCAGTTCGGCGACTCCCCGCTGGCCAGCTCCCTCACGCCGGACCAGATGCAGGAGTCGTACCGGATCAAGCTGAAGGACCCGGAGAAGTACCAGGTCATCGCGACCGCCTTCGACGGCCGGGCCGGCGTGCAGTCCGTGCAGGACCAGAAGGGCATCCTGGACAACCTCTTCGGGCTCCTCAACGGCATGAACTGGGCGGCCCGCGCGGTGATGGCGATGATGCTCGTCGTCGCGCTGATGCTGATCGTCAACACCGTGCGCGTCTCGGCGTTCAGCCGACGGCGTGAGACCGGCATCATGCGCCTCGTCGGCGCCTCCGGCTTCTACATCCAGGCGCCGTTCATCGCCGAGGCCGCGGTCGCCGGACTCATCGGCGGCGGTGTCGCCTGCGGCTTCCTGCTGATCGCCCGGTACTTCATCATCGACCACGGGCTGGCCCTGTCCGAGAAGCTGAACCTGATCAACTTCATCGGCTGGGACGCCGTGTTGACCAAGCTCCCGCTCATCCTCGCGACAAGTCTGCTGATGCCCGCGCTGGCCGCGTTCTTCGCGTTGCGCAAGTACCTGAAGGTGTGACGCATGCCAAGAGGGCCGTACCGTCAACCGGCGGTGCGGCCCTTCGCGTTGTCCTAGACTCACCGGCATGTCAGGCCGTGACCTGTTCTGCGAGCCCCGCCGCATCCGCCGCGGGGCGGCCCTGACATTGGTGTTCGCGAGTGTCCTCGTCGCCGGAGCGGCGACCGGGTCCTTCTCCGACTCCGACCGGAAGACCGAGGCCGGCACGCCCCGTTCGACGTCGGCACGCCACCACGACGAGGTCACCGACGCCGCCGCCCGGGCGATGGCCGACGGCAAGTCCCCCATGGAGGCCGCCGCGCGCGCCGTCAGCCGCAGTGGCGACCGCTGGGGCGCCGTCTACTCCCAGGGCGACTACGAGGAGTTCGAGGAAGCCCTCGACGGCCAGTACACCGGCGTCGGCCTGTGGGCCCGCCGCGAGCGCGACGGACGGATCGAGGTCACCCGCGTCCGGACCGGCTCGCCCGCCGCCGCGGCGGGCATCCGCGAGGGCGACCGGCTGCGCACCGTCGACGGCGCGAAGGTGGACGGCCGGCCGGTCACCGAGGTCGTCTCCTTACTGCGCGGCGACGCGGACGACGCGGACGCGGGTACGAAGGTCTCCCTCGGCCTGGAGCGCGGCACGCGGACGTGGAGCAGGACCCTGCGCCGCGCCAGGCTCTCGACGGACTCCGTGACCGTCAGAAGGCTCACCGGCGATGTCACCATGATCAAGGTCGACGCCTTCACCAAGGGCGTGGGCGACGCCGTACGGTCCGCCGTCGGCCGGGCGCCGGGCCGCGCCGGGATCGTCCTCGACCTGCGCGGCAACTCGGGCGGCCTGGTCACCGAGGCCGTCACCGCCGCCTCCGCCTTCCTCGACGGCGGCCTCGTCGCCACGTACGACGTGAACGGCGCCCAGCGCGCCCTGCACGCCGACTCCGGCGGCGACACCACCAGACCCCTGGTCGCGCTGGTCGACGGCGGCACGATGAGCGCGGCGGAACTGCTCACCGGAGCCCTCCAGGACCGCGGGCGCGCGGTCGTCGTGGGTTCCAGGACCTTCGGCAAGGGCTCGGTGCAGATGCCGAGCCGGCTGCCCGGCGGCTCCGTGGCCGAGCTGACCGTCGGCCACTACCGCACCCCCGCGGGGCGCTCCGTCGACGGCCGGGGCATCACCCCCGACCTGGAGGCGGACAAGGAGTCGCTGCAGCGGGCCGAGACCGTGCTGAGCGGGCTCGGGGACCCTTCGTGACCCGCGGGGACCGGGCCCGTTAATCGGCTTTCCCTCGAGCCCCCCTGTAGTGCGAAAATGGCCAGCACTATGAGCAAGGGAATGTACGTACCGAAGGAGTCCCAGCCCAAGCAGGGCGGCCAGGGCTCCGGCAAGGCCAAGGACGGCAAGCGCAAGATCGTCGCGCAGAACAAGAAGGCGCGGCACGACTACGCGATCATCGACACCTACGAGGCCGGGCTCGTCCTGACCGGCACCGAGGTGAAGTCGCTGCGCCAGGGCCGTGCCTCGCTGGCCGACGGCTTCGTCCAGATCGACGGGAACGAGGCGTGGCTGCACAACGCCCACATCCCGGAGTACAGCCAGGGCACCTGGACGAACCACACCGTGCGCCGCAAGCGCAAGCTCCTCCTGCACCGCGAGGAGATCGACAAGCTGGAGGCGAAGACCCAGGAGACGGGTCACACGATCGTCCCGCTCGCCCTGTACTTCAAGGACGGCCGGGCGAAGGCGGAGATCGCGCTCGCCCGAGGAAAGAAGGAGTACGACAAGCGGCAGACCCTGCGCGAGAAGCAGGACCGGCGCGAGTCGGACCGCGCGATCGCGGCGGTCAAGCGGAAGCAGCGCGGCGAGTAGAGCGGCGGGCGGGGCCGCACCGCAGGAAGGCGGCACGGCCGGCCCGCGGGAATAGGCTGGCACCGTCGTGCGTTGGTCACGTACGATGGCAACGCACCTCACAGCGGGTGCGAACCGGTTCCTCCTCGGAGGGGCCGAGCTTTGAAAAATCAACATGGGGATGATCGGTTTCGACAGCGGCTGTTGAAGCAGGGGAAGCGTGTCGAGGAAGCGGCAATGATCTCGTAAACCATATGTCGCAAAAAATAATCGCCAATACCAAGAGCGATTCCCAGTCCTTCGCCCTCGCTGCCTAATAAGCAGTGAGTGAGGGACCCTTAATGGGTGTCAGCCCGGGAGTGTTCCCGACCCGGATCCTGGCATAATCTAGGGGACTAAACCACCGAGCCCGGTCACGGGGTTCGGTGGGAAATCAAACAGTGACTGAGCCCGTCGGCGACTTGTTCGCGTGATCACCGGGGCTGAGAAAATCGCAGCGAACTGCACACGGAGAAGCCCTGATTTTGCACCGTTGGACGCGGGTTCGATTCCCGCCATCTCCACTCATCCCATGTGGGCACCTG